>NZ_JBHVET010000509.1:0-6517 GCF_042802135.1 Kitasatospora sp. NPDC057512 | reverse complement strand
CCGCTGAGACGCACTGAGGCGCGCTGAGGCGCGCTGAGACCCGCGCCCCGGGGGCACCTGGGCGATTTCCGGCCTTACAGACGGCTTTCGACCGGTTCCTCCCGTCCGGGAGATTGGCCGATTCATTGCTGTCGCTTTACCCCGTCATGGCTGACGCGCCATCAGCACGTCGGCCGTCCCCCCGCTTTCCGACCACCTTTCCTTCCCGTACGGACCAGTCGAGGAGTTCCATGTCACGCCCCACGGGCGGATCACCGCGGCAGCGGGCCGAAGCCGGCTCGCCGCCCCCCTCCGCACCGCGCCGCGGCAACGGCGTGCTGCGCCACACCGCCGTCGCCCTGGCGGTGGTGCTCTCGGTCGAGGCCGCCGCCGTCATCATGACGACCGGTCAGGCCGTCGCCGTCACCACGGAGCAGTCCCCGAAGCCCGCCAAGGCCCTGGGCCCGGCCGAGGCCAAGGACATCGCCACCGCCCACCTCAAGGCCCGGTTGGAGAACCGCCGGATCGAGGTGGTCGACGAGCGCACCGAGTCCACCACCAGCTGGATCAACCCGGACGGCACCACCACGCTGGACCTCGCCTCCGGCCCGGTCCGCTACAAGGACAAGGCCGGCAGGCTCCAGCCGATCGACGTCGACCTGGCGCGGCAGTCGGACGGCAGCGTCAAGGCCAAGGGCCACCCGCTCAACCTCTCCCTGGCCGGCGCCACCCCGCCCGCCACCGCGTCGGCGTTCAAGGCCGCCGGCGCCCCGGCCGGCGCTCAGCAGGCCCCGGCCACGCCGCTGGTCTCGCTGGACAACGGCAACGGCACCGCGATGTCGCTGTCCTGGCGCGGCGCCCTGCCCGCCCCCACCGTGGACGGCGCCAGGGCCCGGTACGCGGACGCGCTCACCGCCACCGACCTGGTCATCGAGTCCACCCGGACCGGCTTCGAGCAGTTCCTGGAGCTCAAGGACCGCTCGGCGGTGGCCGCCAACGGCAGCGTGACGCTCACCCTGGACGCGGCCGGCCTCCAGGCCCGGCAGAACCCGGACGACTCGGTGTCGTTCCTCGACCCGAAGACCGGCGAGGAGAAGGGCCAGCTGCCGGCGCCGGTGATGTGGGACGCGCAGGTCGACGAGCGCAGCGGCGACCACACCCGCACCGCTCCGGTCGCGCTGAAGGTCGTCCAGAACGGGAACGCGATCGACCTGACGCTGACCCCGGACGCCGCCTTCCTGAACGACCCGAAGACGAAGTACCCGGTGACCATCGACCCGGCGGTCAACATCGGCGTCGGCTTCGACACCTTCGTGCAGCAGGGCTACGCCACCGACGTCTCCTCGCAGACCGAGCTGAAGCTGGGCAACAACGGCTCCGGCCAGGTCGCCCGCTCCTTCCTGCAGTTCCCGATGGCGAAGATCAGCGGGAAGCAGATCACCGGCGGCAAGCTCAACCTGTGGAACTTCCACAGCTGGTCCTGCACCGCGAAGAGCTGGGAGGTCTGGGACACCGGGACGGCCACCACGGCCACCCGCTGGACGGCCCAGCCCGGCTGGAACAGGAAGTGGGCCACCTCCACCGCGACCAAGGGCTACTCCAGTTCCTGCAACGACGGCTGGGTGAACCAGGACATCACCGCGCTGGTCAAGGCCTGGGCCGCCAACGGCAACGCCAACAACACCCTGGGCATCCGGGCCACCGACGAGTCCGACCCGTACGGCTGGAAGAAGTTCAACTCCGGCAACGCGACGTCCAACACGCCGTACCTGTCGGTGACGTACAACACCCCGCCGGGCGTCTCCACCCTGGTCTCCCCGGCCGACGCCGCGCTGACCAACGACGCCACACCGACGCTGTCCGCCAAGGCGACCGACCCGGACGGCGGCAACATCGCCCTGGACTTCGAGGTCTGGGCGTCCAACGGCACCGCGGCCCTCCAGTCCGGCCGCACCGCCATGGCCGCCTCCGGCTCGACCTTCACCTGGGCCCCGGGCACCAAGTTGGCGCCGGGCGCCTACAAGTGGCGCTCCCGCTCCTGGGACGGCACCGCCAACAGCTCCTGGTCCGCCTTCCGCACGTTCACCGTGGACACCACCGCCCCGGGCGCGACCACCGTCTCCTCCGGTGACTTCCCGGCCGGCCAGTGGGCGGGCACCCCGGACGCCAACGGCACCTACAGCGGCACCTTCACCTTCACCCCGCCGACCGGCGACGTGAAGGACGTCCAGTACAAGCTGGACGGCGGGGCCTGGGTCACCGCGGCCACCACCGGCACCCCGGTCAGCGCCAAGCTCACCTTCAAGGCGGGCTCCCACACCGTCACCGCGCACACCCGGGACGCCGCGGGCAACGTCTCCGCCGACAGGACGTACGCCTTCTACGCCGGCAAGGGCTCCGCCCTGGTCGCGCCGGGCGCGGGCGAGCGCCCGGCCCGCCGCACCTCGCTGCAGGCCGAGGGCAACAGCACGTACACCGGGGTGCGCTACCAGTACCGGCGCGGCGAGACGGACACCTGGAAGGACGTGCCGGTCGCCAACGTCGCCACCACGGACGGCAAGGCGGTGACCGCCTGGCCGTTCACCGCCCCCGGCGGCAAGCCGGCCGCGCTGACCTGGAACATCACCGACACCCTGGCCGAGAACGGCCCGGTCGACGTCCGCGCGGTGTTCACCGACGGCACCGCCACCGACGCCACCGAGCCGAACACCGTCACGGTCGACCGCAACGCGGGCACCGCGCCGGAGACCAAGGTCGGCCCGGGCGAGGTGAACACCCTCACCGGTGACCTCACCCTCTCCGAGACCGACGCCGAGGCCTTCGGCCTGCACGCCGAGCGCTCCTTCTCCTCCCGCCGGCCCGCCAACGGCTCGGCCCAGGAGGGCCAGGCGGCGATCTTCGGCCCGCAGTGGAGCTCCGGCACCACCGCCGAGCTCACCGACGCCGCCTACTCCTACCTCCGCCAGACCTCGGCGACCTCCCTCTCGGTGGTCTCCGCGGACGGCTCCGAGACCGGCTTCACCGCCACCGGCGCCGGCGGCTGGAAGCCCGAGCCCGGTGCCGAGAGCCTCACCCTGACCGGTGCGCTCACCGGCTCCTTCACCCTGAAGGACACCGACGGCACCACCGTCACCTTCGCCAAGGTCGACCCGGCCGCCACCACCTGGCAGGCCTCCGCCTCCTCGCTGCCCAGCGACAACTCGACCACCTCGGTGGTCTCGGAGAAGGTCGTCTCCGGCGGCAAGACCCTGGCCCGCCCGAAGTACGTGGTCGCGCCGTCCTCGGCGACCGCCTCCGCCGACTGCGCCGCCGTGCCGTCCACGGCCGGCTGCCGGGTGCTGGAGTACGTCTACGCCGACACCACCACCGCCACCGCCACCGCCCTGGGCGACACGGCCGGCCAGGTGAAGCAGATCCGCCTGTGGTCCACCGACCCCGGCGCCGCCACCGCCACCCCCGTCGCCGTCTCGCAGTACGCCTACGACGCCCAGGGCCGGCTGCGCGAGGTCTGGGACCCGCGGATCAGCCCCGCGCTGAAGACCGCGTACGGCTACGACGCGGCCGGCCGGGTCACCACCGTGACCGAGCCCGGCGAACTGCCGTGGACCCTGGAGTACGGCAAGGCCGGCAACGCCGCCACCGCCGGCGACGGCATGCTGCTCGCCGCCTCCCGGCCCACCCTCAAGCAGGGCAGCAAGGACGTCACCGACGGCACCGCCACCACCTCGGTCGTCTACGACGTCCCGCTCAGCGGCGCCAACGCGCCCTACCCGCTGGCGCCGTCCGACGTCGCGGCCTGGGGTCAGAGCGACGCCCCGACCGACGCCACCGCCGTACTGCCGCCCGACGCCGTCCCGGCCACCCACGACGGCAAGGCGCTCGGCACCGCCGGCTACAACCGCGCCTCGGTGACGTACACCAACGCCTCCGGCCGCGAGGTCAACACCGCCACCCCCGGCGGCGGCATCACCACCACCGAGTACAACGCCTACGGCAGCCCGGTGCGGACCCTCTCCGCGGAGAACCGCGTCCTCGCCCTGGCCACCACCGGCAACGACCTGAACAAGCTGCGCGCCCTCGGCATCGCCGGCCGCTCGACGGCCGACCGCGCCCAGGTGCTCTCCTCGACCTCGGTCCACTCGGCCGACGGCAAGCGCCTGCTGGAGAGTTACGACCCGCTGCAGCTGGTCACCCTGGAGCACGGCGTGGCCGCCTCCGGCAGCTCCCCGGCGCTCGCCGCCGGCGACGAGGTCCCGGCCCGCGCCCACACCGTCAACGGCTACGACGAGGGCCGCCCGGCGAACGCCGCGGTCAGCGACCTGACCACCTCGGTGACGGTCGGCGCCCGGATCGACGGCTACGCCGCCGACGCCGACACCCGGACCACCGCCACCGGCTACGACTGGGCCCAGGGCCTGCCCACCACGGCCGTCCAGGACCCGGCCGGCCTGAAGATCACCACCGGCACCGGCTACGACGCCAGCGGCCGGGTGACCTCGCAGAGCCGCCCGAACTCCACCGGCTCCGACGCGGCCACCACCGTCACCACCTACTACACCGGCACCGGGACCGGCGCCTGCGCCGGCCACCCCGAGTGGGCCGACCTGGTCTGCTCGATCGCCCCGGCCGCGCAGATCGCCGGCGGCGGCGCCAACCCGCTCCAGCTGCCGACGAAGACCTTCCAGTACGACCGCTGGGGCAACGTCACGGTCCAGACCGAGACCGCCAACGGCGTCACCCGCACCACCACCCGCGGCTACGACGCGGCCGGGCGCGCCGTGAAGACCTCGATCAGCGGCGGCACCGGCACCGCGGTCGCCGACACGGTGTTCGGCTACGACCCCGCCAACGGTGAGCTGACCAGCACCACCAACGGCAACGCCACCATCACCCAGGGCTACGACAGGCTCGGCCGCCCGGTCTCCTACGACGACGGCGCCGGCAACGTCACCACCACCGAGTACGACAAGCTCGACCGCCCGGTGAAGAAGTCCGACTCGGTGCCGTCCGCCGTGGCCTACGGCTACGACACCGCCAAGGACCCGCGCGGCCTGCCCACCTCCCTGACCGACTCGGTGGCCGGCACCTTCACCGCCTCCTACGACGTCGAGGGCCGGCTGGTCTCCCAGACCATGCCCGGCGGCAACACCCTGACCAGCACCTACGACAGCCAGGGCGTCCAGACCGGCAAGACCTACACCAACCAGGCGGGCACCGTCCTGCTGGCCGACACCGCCGACTTCACCGTCCACGGACAGCAGGCCGGCCGCACCCAGAGCGACGGCAACAGCACCACCAGCGGCTACACCTACGACGCCACCGGCCGCCTCACCAAGGCCGCCGACAGCACCGGCCTGGCCTGCTCCACCCGGACGTACGCGTTCGACAGGAGCAGCAACCGGACCAACCGCACCGGCGCCACCGACGACTGCGACCCGGCCACCGCCGACACCGTCACCCAGGCCGAGACCCACGGCTACGACACCGCCGACCGCCTCACCGACGCCGGCTACGTGTACGACGCCTTCGGCCGCACCACCGCCCTGCCGAAGGGCACCCAGGTCGGCTACCACACCAACGACCTGGTCCGCACCGAGACCCTCGGCGACACCCGCAGGACCTGGGACCTGGACGCCGCCGGCCGCCTGGCGCTCTCCACCACGGAGACCAAGGGCAGCGACGGCACCTGGACCGTCACCGCGCAGGACACCAGGCACTTCGACGGCGGCAACGACAGCCCGACCTGGTCCAAGGACGCGGCCGGCAAGCTGACCCGCAACGTCCTGGACCTGACCGGCCAGCTCACGGCCGCCACCGGCACCGACGGCGGCGCGGTCCTGCTGCTGACCAACCTGCACGGCGACGTGTCCGTCCAGATGTCCCCCGACGGCACCGAGGACCTCGCGGTCTACCACTACGACGAGTACGGCAACGTCGTCGACGCCACCGGCTCGGCCGGGTACGGCTGGCTCGGCGGGGCGCAGCGCGAGGCCGACAGCCTCTCCGGCCTCACCCTGATGGGCGTGCGCCTGTACGACCCGACCACCGGCCGGTTCCTGCAGACCGACCCGGTCCTGGAGGGCTCGCCGAACGCCTACGGCTACCCGGTCGACCCGATCACCATGGACGACCTGACGGGCCTGTCCTGGAAGAAGAAGTGGGTCGCCAACTTCAGCCGGGCCGAGGGCAACACCATCGGCGGTCTGCTGATCGTCTCCAGCAAGATCTCCAAGGGCATCTCCGGGATCCTGAAGAAGCTCCCGCACATCGCCGCCCGGGCCGCCGGCTGGGTCCTGTGGGCGCTGTCCTACCTGATGAAGAGCATCGGCAAGAAGTTCCTCAAGGCCGCCAACAAGCGGGGCAGCCACGGGGTCCGGTTCACCTTCGGCATCTGGCACTCCAGCCACTGGTACGTGCCGGACTACCCGACCTACCGGGTGGACCCGCGCTACTGACGGGCGGGAGGCACCTGAGAGGAGGGGACGGCACCGCACTGACGCTCCACTGACGCAAGGCACGATGCACGACAGGTGAGGCC
>NZ_JBHVET010000508.1:0-6522 GCF_042802135.1 Kitasatospora sp. NPDC057512 | reverse complement strand
TCTCAGTACTGCTCGGTCTCGGCGAAGTGCGAGTCGTCGAGGTCGTCGGCGCCGAAGGCGTCGGCGGCAGCGGTCGGGTCGAACCCGGGCGGGCTGTCCTTGAGGGCCAGGCCCATGCCGGCCAGCTTCGCCTTGACCTCGTCGATCGACTTCGCGCCGAAGTTGCGGATGTCGAGCAGGTCGGCCTCGGAGCGGGCGACGAGCTCACCCACGGTGTGGATGCCCTCGCGCTTGAGGCAGTTGTAGGAGCGGACCGTGAGCTCCAGCTCCTCGATCGGCAGCGCCAGGTCGGCGGCCAGGGCGGCGTCCGTCGGGGACGGGCCCATGTCGATGCCCTCGGCGTCGATGTTCAGCTCGCGGGCGAGGCCGAACAGCTCCACCAGGGTCTTGCCGGCCGAGGCCATGGCGTCGCGCGGACGCATGGCGGGCTTGGTCTCGACGTCGACGATCAGCTTGTCGAAGTCGGTCCGCTGCTCGACACGGGTGGCCTCGACCTTGTAGGTGACCTTCAGCACGGGGCTGTAGATCGAGTCGACCGGGATGCGGCCGATCTCCTGGCCGGAGGCCTTGTTCTGGACGGCGGAGACGTAGCCGCGACCGCGCTCGACGGTCAGCTCCATCTCCAGCTTGCCCTTGCCGTTCAGCGTGGCGAGGACCAGCTCCGGGTTGTGCACCTCGACACCCGCCGGCGGGGCGATGTCGGCGGCGGTGACGACACCCGGGCCCTGCTTGCGCAGGTACATCACGACCGGCTCGTCGTGCTCCGAGGAGACGACCAGCTGCTTGATGTTGAGGATGAGGTCGGTCACGTCCTCCTTGACGCCCGGCACGGTGGTGAACTCGTGCAGGACGCCGTCGATGCGGATGCTGGTGACAGCGGCACCCGGGATCGACGACAGGAGCGTGCGGCGCAGGGAGTTGCCGAGGGTGTAGCCGAAGCCCGGCTCCAGCGGCTCGATCACGAACCGCGAGCGGAACTCGTCGACGACCTCTTCGGTCAGCGAGGGACGCTGAGCGATAAGCATGGGGGGAATCCTCCAGTTGTCTTCGGCACCCACTATTTGATGCCGACAGGACCAAGCGTACGGGCTCCCGCAAGAAACGGGAGCCCGTACGAGGTTTAAAGCAAGACCCGCGTGCCCGAAGGCGCTGCGTCAGACGCGGCGGCGCTTCGGCGGACGGCAGCCGTTGTGCGGGGTGGGGGTGACGTCCTGGATCGAGCCGACCTCCAGGCCGGTGGCCTGGAGCGAACGGATCGCGGTCTCGCGGCCGGAGCCCGGACCCTTCACGAAGACGTCGACCTTGCGCATGCCGTGCTCCTGCGCGCGACGGGCAGCGGCCTCGGCGGCCATCTGCGCGGCGAACGGGGTGGACTTGCGCGAGCCCTTGAAGCCGACGTGGCCGGCGGAGGCCCAGGAGATCACGTTGCCCGCGGGGTCGGTGATCGAAACGATGGTGTTGTTGAACGTGCTCTTGATGTGCGCGTGGCCGTGAGCGACGTTCTTCTTTTCCTTGCGGCGGATCTTCTTCGCGCCGGCAGCCTGACGACCCTTGGGGGGCATAAGTCTGTTCTCCTACTGAGGTGGTCGGTCCGCTGACCCGCGGGCCGGAGGGATGTCCGGTTACGGGACGGACTACTTCTTGCCCGGCTTCTTCTTACCGGCGATCGCGCGACGCGGGCCCTTGCGGGTACGCGCGTTGGTGTGGGTGCGCTGGCCGCGGACCGGCAGGCCGCGGCGGTGACGCAGACCCTCGTAGCAGCCGATCTCGACCTTGCGGCGGATGTCGGCGGCCACCTCACGGCGGAGGTCACCCTCGACCGTGTAGTTGGCGTCGATGTACTGGCTCAGCTTGACGAGGTCGTCCTCGGAGATGTCGCGAACGCGGACATCCGGGTTGACACCGGTCTCGGCCAGGGTCTGCTGGGCGCGGGTACGGCCGATGCCGTACACGTAGGTAAGGGCGATCTCGATCCGCTTCTCACGGGGGAGATCAACGCCGGCGAGGCGTGCCATTCAAGGCTCCTGTGGTTCTTCAGAGGTCTTGCGTGCTACCTACTCCGACACCTCACGGTGAGGGAGCCCCGGCCTCTGACCGGGGGCGGCAGTCCGTCCGGGGAACGGACGGATCGGGTAGCCCGCTTATGACGTTTTCGCGTCGCGCGAAGTACTACGAGAAATGCTGAAGAGTGATCAGCCCTGGCGCTGCTTGTGGCGCAGGTTGTCGCAGATCACCATGACCCGGCCGTGGCGGCGGATCACCTTGCACTTGTCGCAGATCTTCTTGACGCTCGGCTTGACCTTCATGTTTCAGGTTCTCCGGGTCTAGATCTGACGTTCTTACTTGTAGCGGTAGACGATCCGCCCGCGCGTGAGGTCGTAGGGGCTGAGCTCCACGACGACCCGGTCGTCCGGCAGGATGCGGATGTAGTGCATGCGCATCTTGCCACTGATGTGCGCGAGGACCTTGTGACCGTTCTGCAGCTCGACCTTGAACATCGCGTTCGGCAGAGACTCGATCACGGTGCCCTCGATCTCAATGGCGCCTTGCTTCTTAGCCATGAACTGCGAGATCCACCTTCCGGGACCGGCTACCGTATGCGGAACGCTCGTGCGAACCTGGGTTCACCCCTCCCCCGGGGGGAAGAGGGCGCGCTGAAGCACGCTACGAGTGAGCCGACGGTCCATCCTACGCCAGCGCGTCCGGTGGACCAAAACGGGGGTCCCGGAAAGCGGTCGCCGTCACATCTGCTACGTCAGGCCTTGCCGAGGACGGTCAGCGGCTCGACGTGGGCGGTGCAGGCCGAGCAGCGGCGGGCGGCCTCGGGGATGTCGGTCAGGCACTCGGGGCAGGGGCGCTTCGGCGTCTTCGGCTTCTTCGGCATGTAGCGCGCGGTCGCCTTGGTGATCGGCAGCACCACGCAGAAGTACAGCACCGCGGCGGTCATGAAGAACGCGATCAGCACGTTGAGGAACTGCCCGTACGGGAAGGTCACCCCCGCGATGTGCGCCTTGTACGAGCTGAAGTCGCCGGCGGCACCGACCACCACACCCACCAGCGGGGTGAGGAAGGCGGACACGAAGCCGGTCACCACCGCGGTGAACGCGGCACCGATGACCACACCGACCGCCATGTCGACGACGTTGCCGCGCATCATGAAGTCGCGGAATCCCTTGAGCACGTGCTCTCTCCTGCATCGCTCGTAACCGGACCGGCCGGAGCCGACCACTGCCAGCGCATAAAAATAGGACAAAAGCCCTGGAGGTCCAAACCTCCAGGGCCCTGATCCCTTGTCAGCAGCGGCAGTTGAGCGCCGTCAGGACTACGCGAGGGGGTCCGGAGCTGCGGTGATGCCCAGCTTGGCCAGCTCAGCCCTGCCGCCGTCGAAGGCGGTCAGCACCAGCGGGCCCTGCTCGGTGACGGCCACCGAGTGCTCCCAGTGCGAGGCCCAGGTGCCGTCGTTGGTGACGACCGTCCAGTCGTCCTCCAGCACGGTGGTGTGCGGGGTGCCGAGCGAGACCATCGGCTCGATCGCCAGCACGGTGCCGGGGACGAGCTTCGGGCCCTTGCCGCGGCCGCGCTCGACGTAGTTCAGCACGTGCGGCTCCATGTGCATCGCGGTGCCGATGCCGTGGCCGCCGTAGCCCTCGGTGATGCCCCACTTGCCCTTCGGCGGGAGCGGCTGGCGGCGGATGAAGCCCTCGATCGCCTTGGAGACGTCCACCAGGCGGTTGTTCTTCTTCATCTGGGCGATGCCGGCCCACATCGAGCCCTCGGTCACCCGGCTCAGCATCTCGACCTCCGGGCGGACCTCGCCGACCGCCACGGTGATGGCCGAGTCGCCGTGCCAGCCGTCCAGGATGGCGCCGCAGTCGATCGAGATGATGTCGCCCTCCTGGAGGGCCCGGTCGCCGGGGATGCCGTGCACGACCTCATTGTTCACCGAGGCGCAGATCACGCCCGGGAACCAGAGCCCGCCGTGGTGGGCCCGGAAGTTCGAGGTGGCGCCGTGGTCGGTGATGACCTTGTCCGCGACGTCGTTGAGCTCCTGGGTGGTCACCCCGGGGGCGACCGCCTCGCGGCAGGCCTTCAGGGCCTCGGCGACGACCAGCCCGGCCGCTCGCATCTTCGCGATCTGCTCGGGGGTCTTGATCTCCACCATCTGGTCACGCCTTCCAAGTCCGGATTACCACTGCTACCACCGTACGACGCCGAAACGGCCGGGCCACCCGCGTGGGGCGGGCGACCCGGCCGTACCGTCGTACGTTCGCCGAGAGACTCAGCTGTCCTGCTTCAGCGCCTCGATCGAGCGGGCGGTGACCTCGTCCACCTTGCCGAGGGCCGAGATGGTCGCCACCAGGCCCTGCTGGACGTAGTAGTCGATGATCGGCTCGGTCTCCGTGTGGTAGACCTCCAGGCGCGTGCGCACCTTGTCCTCGGTGTCGTCCGAGCGCTGGTACAGCTCGCCGCCGCACTCGTCGCAGACGCCGTCGACCTTCGGCGGGTTGTAGTCCACGTGGAAGACGTGGCCGCCGTCGTTGCGGCACAGGCGGCGGCCGGCGATCCGGCGGACGACCTCGTCCTCGGGGACCTCCAGGTCCAGCACGCCGTCCAGCTTGATGCCCTGCTCGGCGAGGAACTCGTCCAGCGCCTTGGCCTGCCCCAGGTTGCGGGGGAAGCCGTCGAGCAGGAAGCCGTTGGCGGCGTCCTCCTGGAGCATGCGGTCCTTGGCCATCCCGATGGTGACCTCGTCCGGCACCAGGCGCCCCGCGTCCATGTAGGACTTGGCCTCAAGGCCCAGCGGCGTGCCCTGGCTGATGTTCGCACGGAACAGGTCGCCGGTGGAGATGTGGGGGATGGACAGGGTCTTGGCGAGCAGGTGCGCCTGAGTACCCTTCCCGGCCCCGGGAGGACCAACGAGGACGATACGCATCAGCGGAGGAACCCTTCGTAATTGCGCTGCTGGAGCTGGCTCTCGATCTGCTTCACAGTTTCGAGTCCGACGCCGACGACGATGAGCACGCTGGTGCCGCCGAACGGGAAGTTGGTCTGCTGTCCGAAGGCGACCAGGGCGATCATCGGGATCAACGCGATCAGGCCCAGGTAGAGCGAACCCGGCCACGTGATTCGGGTCAGCACGTAGTTCAGGTACTCGGCCGTCGGTCGGCCGGCCCGGATACCCGGGATGAACCCACCATACTTCTTCATGTTGTCGGCAACTTCTTCGGGGTTGAAGGAGATGGCGACGTAGAAGAAGGCGAAGAAGACGATCAGCAGGAAGTACGTGGCCATGTAGATCGGGTGGTCACCCTTGACGAAGTTCGTCCGGATCCACGTGGCCCAGCCCGCCTGGCTGTTGGTCAGCTGGACCACCAGGGCGGGGATGTACAGCAGCGACGAGGCGAAGATGACCGGGATGACACCGGCCTGGTTCACCTTGAGCGGGATGTAGGTCGAGGTCCCGCCGAACGCCCGGCGGCCGATCATCCGCTTCGCGTACTGGACCGGGATCCGGCGCTGGGCCTGCTCGACGAAGATGACCAGCATCACGACGATGACGCCGACCGCGACCACGGAGAGGAACTCGACCCAGCCGCCGCCGATGGTGCCGGAGGTCTTGATCGCCCACATCGAGGACGGGAACTGCGCCGCGATCGAGGTGAAGATCAGCAGCGACATGCCGTTGCCGATGCCGCGGTCGGTGATCAGCTCGCCGAGCCACATGATGACCGTGGTGCCGGCCGTCATCGTGAGCACCATGACGGCGATCCGGAACACGCTGGTGTCCGGGACGATCTGGTTGGCCAGCGGGCAGCCGGAGAACAGCGCGCCGCTGGAGGCCGTCGCCACGATGCCGGTGCCCTGGAGCACGGCGAGCGCGATGGTCAGGTAACGCGTGTACTGGGTGATCTTGGCCTGGCCGGCCTGGCCCTCCTTCTTCAGCATCTCCAGTCGCGGGATCACGACGGTGAGGAGCTGGAGGATGATGCTCGCCGTGATGTACGGCATGATGCCGAGGGCGAAGATCGTCAGTTGGAGGAGCGCGCCGCCGCTGAACAGGTTGACGAGCCCGAAGAGACCGCTGTTCTTGGTCTCCTTCACGCACTCGTTCACGGCCGTGAAGCTCACGCCCGGCATCGGAATGTGCGAGCCCAGGCGGAACAGCACCATGATGCCCAGCGTGAACAGCAGCTTCTTGCGCAGGTCGGGCGTCTGGAACGCCCGCGCGAACGCACTGAGCACGGTGCCTCCTGCGCCTCCCGCGCGTCGTCGGCGGGAGGGTCGGTCCTGAATGGGGAGTTTGCGGTTCGGGCTCCCGTACAGACGGCACAGGCGAGCCTACGCGCAGCCTACAAGGGAACTCCACGGACTCTAACAGTGCGCAGCCACTCGGAAGAAGCGCGTACCGCCCCTCCCCCACTCACGGGGTACGGGATGCCCGGGTTTGCCACACAAAAGAACGAGCGCCGTCCGGCCGGATGTCCCCGGGAACGGCACGAGCCCCGCACCTCCCGGAGGAGG
>NZ_JBHVET010000507.1:0-6530 GCF_042802135.1 Kitasatospora sp. NPDC057512 | reverse complement strand
GCCGACGAGGGCAGTGGTCCTCGTCGGCCATCGGTGTTTGCGCTGGTCAGGCCCGTGGCAGCGTCAGCCGGAAGCGGAGCGGCGAAAGTGCGCCGTGCTGAGCGTCCGAACGCGATTCCGTTCCGGATCGGATCTGACTGCGCAGTCCGTTCGGTGCTCAGCGCCGCGTACGTTCGCGCCCTCGTCCGGCGTGAGTCGTTCGAGCGCGGTCCAGACCTCGGGCGCGGCGCCGGTTGTCCGGCCCGGCTCCGCGCGCGGGCGACCCGCGGTGGCCCGTCGACATGCCGCAGATACGACAAGTGCGGGAAAACGCCCTCGCATCCCGCTTCATGGGAGCATCCGAGTACGTATCACTACGTCATGACGCTCCCGGTGTGGCCTGCGAGTTGACGCCGGGATGAGGAGCGGAGCGCTGATGGATCGAGCGGCGGACGTCGCAGTTCAGGCGAGCGCGCTGCGGGTGGTCCGGGGCGGGCGGGGCGTTCTGGGCGGTCTCGACTTCCGGATCGCACACGGCAGGGTCACCGGACTGCTGGGGCCGAGCGGTTGCGGCAAGTCCACGCTGATGCGGGCGGTCGTCGGATCCCAGTCGGGCGCGTCCGGCGTGCTGGAGGTGCTCGGCCTGCCCGCGGGGCACCGCGCCCTGCGGTCGCGCGTCGGGTACGCCGCGCAGGCCGCGGCCGTCTACCTCGACCTGACGGTACGGCAGAACATCGACTACTTCGCCTCGGTCCTCGGCGTCCGGCCGCGCCGCGCGCGGCGCGAACTCGTCGACTCGGCGATCGAGGACGTCCGGCTCGGCGACTACGCGGGCGTCCTGGCGGGGCGCCTCTCGGGTGGGCAACTGAGACGGGTGTCGCTCGCCGTCGCGCTGCTGGGCCGGCCCGAACTGGTCGTCCTGGACGAACCCACCGTGGGTCTGGACCCGGTGCTGCGGCTCGACCTGTGGGCCCTGTTCCACCGCCTGGCAGCTGAGCGCGGCACCGCCCTCCTGGTGTCGAGCCATGTCATGGACGAAGCCGAGCGGTGCGAGGATCTGCTGCTCATGCGGGCGGGCCGGATCATCGCCGACGGTGGCCCGCGAGCACTCCTGGAGCAGACCGGCAGGGCGAACGTGGAGGGCGCGTTCCTCCACCTGGTGCAGGAGTCCGGCCCCCGTCGGGAGAACGCGGGATGACGGCGCACCGCACCCTGGTCACCGCGCGCCGCGTGCTCCAGCAGCTGGCCCACGATCCCCGCACGGTCGTCCTGATGCTCAGCGTTCCGTGTCTGCTGCTCACGCTGCTGTCCTGGATCTACGACGCGTCACCGCAGACGTTCGACTCCGTCGGCTCCACCCTGCTCGGGATCTTCCCGCTGAACACCATGTTCCTCGTGACGTCCGTCACCACGCTGCGGGAACGCACCTCCGGGACCCTCGAACGGCTCCTCACCCTGCCGTTGGCCAAGGCCGATCTCCTGGTGGGCTGCGCCCTGGCCTTCGCCGTCGTCGCCGTCGTCCAGGTGGTGCTCGCCACCACCCTCGCGGTGCGGGTGCTCGGGCTGACCGTCGCCGGTCCGGTGTGGCTCCTCCTGCTCGTCGCCCTCTGCGCCGCCCTGCTCGGCGTCGCGCTGGGGTTGTTCGTCAGCGCGTTCGCCACCAGCGAGTTCCAGGCGCTGCAGTTCCTGCCGGCGGTGCTCCTGCCCCAGATCCTCACGTCCGGTCTGCTGGTGCCACGCGACCGCATGCCGACGCCGCTGCGCGTCGTCGCGGACCGGTTGCCGATCTCCCGCGTCTCCGACGCGATGGCCGAGGTCCGGTTGCACCCGGACCTCACCCGTGCCTTCACCCATGACCTGGCCTTCGTCTCCGGGTCGGTGGTGGTGGTCCTGCTGCTCGGAGCGGCCACCCTGCGCCGTCGGTCGTGAGGCCGTCACGCTCTCCTGTCTCCGACGGAGTACTCAGTGCTTGAGGGAACCGGCGTCCGGCTGCGACCGGGTGGCGGCCGGCAGCGTCGCGGTGCGCGGCTGCGCCGTCATGAGGAGCTTGTAGGGGCGGGACGTGGCCGCCAGCACGGTCCGCACGGGACGGCGGGGCGAGGGCGGGAGGAGCCGGATGCATGAGGCGAGGGCGGCCAGGGCCACCGTTGCGCTCATGTCGGCGAAGGAGGCCCCCGTGCAGCGGTGGGTTCCCGCCCCGTAGGGCAGGTACGCGTGACGCGGGATCGCCTTGGCGCTTTCCGGCAGCCATCGGTCGGGGTCGAAGACGTGGGGGTCGGGATAGACCTGCGGGTCGCGGTGCATGGCCTGGATGTTGAGGACGACCGTGCTGCCGGGCGGGAGGGTGTGCCCGCCGAGTTCGACCGCGCGCTTGCTCTCCCGTACCAGCATGGGCGCCGGCGGGTGGAGCCGCAGCACCTCGGCGATGACCCGGCCGGTGCGGGGCAGCGCCTCGACCAGGTTCTCCGGGAGCGGCGCCCCGCCGTTGAACACGGCGTCCGCCTCTTGGTGGACCGCGGCTTCGAGGCTCGCGTCCTCGGCCATCTCGTGCCAGGCCCAGGCCAGCGCCGAGGCGGTGGTGGAGGTGCCCGCGTACCAGAAGGTGGCCATCTCGTCGATGACCTCCTTGCGGGTCAGGGGCACGCGCGTCGGGTCCGGTCGCATGGCCAGCTTGAGCCGGGACAGCAGGGAGCCCCCGGTGTCCGTCGGTTCGGCGCACGCGTACATGGCTTCGAGCGCGTCGCGGGTCCATCCGATGTGGTGCCGGAAGCGCAGGCTCTCCGGAGTGGGGAGCAGGAAGCACCACGGTGGAAGCACGCCGCGCAGGAAGGCCCCCTGGGAGAGCGGCGCCCCCATCGAGCCCATTTCGCGGAAGTCCTCCGCGCCGTCGTGGTCGAAGAGGGTGTGGCAGGCGATCCGCGCCGCCAGGTGGAGCATCCGCTCGTCCACGGGCAGTTCGGTCCGCAGGGGCCACGACCGGGCGCAGTCCAGGGCCAGTTCCAGCACCGTCGGGACGCAGGCGTTCACCTGCTGGCGGTTGAACGCCGACTGGACGATCTTGCGCCGCTCGTCGTGGGGTGCTCCCTCCAGGGTGAGCATCCCCGAACTGGTCCCCGAGCGCAGCGCTCTGGCCTCGCGTCCCTTGGTGAACACGGCGACCTTCTCGACGAGGATCTCGTGTGCGAGAGCCGCGTCGTTGACGACGTACACGGTGACCGGCCCGAGCCGTACGCGTGCGAGGGGCCCCGCCTGTTCCAGGCGTTCCAGCCCGGTGGGGATGCCTGAACGGAACTGCGCCAGATGGCCGACCAGCGGTCGACGCCCGGGCGCCCACGGGATGTCTCGTACCCCGGTCACGAACCTCTCCTGTCGTCGTGCGTTCATCAGAGCATTCGCTAGCGGGGCCGACGGGCGCCGCCGGCCACCTTGGATCCGTCTACTCCATGAGATCGGCGACCTTTTCGGTGAACCGTTCCAGGGAATCGTCGAAGCTCAGCAGTTCCAGGGGGATTTTGATCCCCAGACGCCGTTCCAGAATCACTTTCAGTTCGACGAACATGACCGAGTCGATTCCCATCTCCGCGAAGGAAGCGGCCGGGAGAATCCGGGCCTCGTCGAACCCCATACCCGTGACCAGCGTGTCCTTCGAGAGCGTCAACAGATCATCCGTGTGCCGCCGGCCCGAGGCATCCGCTTGCGTGGCCGTCATCGGACGATGTCGATCGCGGCGGCACCGGTGGTGAAGCCCAGGCCGAAGCCGAACATCAGCAGCTTCGTCCCCTCGGTCAGCCTGCCGTTCTCCCGCGCGAGCGTCAGCCCGGACAGGATGTTGGCCGGCCCCATGTTCCCCAGGGTGCTGACGTGAGGCGGTGCCGTGGCCGAGTCGACCCCGCAGAAGCGCGTCATCATGTCGAGGATGCGCTTGCTGGGCTGGTGGGCGACGATGAGGTCGATGTCGTCGACCTTCCATCCGGCCTCGTCCAGGACCCGCTCCAGGAGCGGCGGCAGCAGCTCGGCGCCCGCTTCGAGCTGCGCCGTACCCGCCATGCGGTAGTAGTCGTACTCCAGGGCGAATCCGTTCTCGTGCCGGGAGAGGCCCGTCCGCCAGGTGTGTCCCAGCCGCCAGTGCCGGGCATGCGTCTCCCAGCGCAGCGAGCGCAGTCGGCAGGCCGTGCCGCCCGCGCCGGGGCCCGAGAGGATCGCCGCGGCCGCTCCACTGCCGAAGAGCCCGGCGGTGTCCTCGTCGCGTGGATCAAGGTGCTCGCTGATGTCCGCGGCGCCGCAGAGGACGACCCGCTCGCACCGCCCGGTGTCCAGGAGCGCGAGGGCGAGGTCCAGGGCGGCCATGGTCTCGGCACACCCGGCCTCGATGCTGAGGACGCGTACGGAATCCAGCCCGAGGGTTCCGCTCACGACGACACCGCTCTGCGGGGCCAGGTGATCGCGTCCGGCCTGGACGTACAGGAGCACGGTTTCCGTGCCGAGGGCGGAGAGTTCGAGCCCCGCGTTCTCGCAGGCCCGTCGAATCGCGGTCGCGGCCATGCCGGTCACGGTCTCCCCGTCGGCGGGAAGGCGCCGTTCGATGATTCCCGTCCGCTGCTCCAGGAAGTCTGCGGGCCGGCCGAGTGCCAACGAGGTCTCCTCGTTGCTCATGACGAGCGATCCGAAGCAGTGCCCTGTGCCGGTCAGACAGAAATCAGTGTTCACATCTCACCCCTGGAACGTGGACGCCGGATTTGCGCGTACCGATTCTGCCGGGCGGCGCATGTGGTGAGGCGTCAGGCATCGCCGTGATGACCGACTCGTACGAGTGAACCTCTCGGTCTCCCACCCCGGTGCTCCGGCCGCGCACCTTCCCCGCCGGATGATCGAGTCCATGGACGATCACATGAAGGCGAAGGAAGACATCGTCGTCACCGGTCTCGGGCTCGTCACCCCGGTCGGCGTCGGCGTCGAATCCTCCTGGGAAGGCCTGCTGGCCGGTGTGTCCGCGGCCGCCTCCGACCCGGGCATGGCAGGGCTGGCGGTCGACTTCCGGTGCCGGGTGCCCGAGTACGCGGCCGGGGCGGACCGGCGTATGGCGCGACGCACCGACCCGGCAGCGCAGTTCGCGGTGACGGCGGCGAGAGAGGCGTGCCGGGACGCCGCCCTCGATCCGCGGCAGTGGGACGCACGGCGCATCGGTGTCGTGCTGGGCGTGGCGAGCACCAGTGTGCAGCACTACGAGGAAGCGTTCACGCTCCTGGCCAGTGGCCGGGCGGACGCGATCTCCGCGCTCGTCCTGTCCCGCAGCAATGCGAGTTCGGCCGCTTCCGAGGTCTCGCTCGACCTCGGCGCACGCGGACCGGTCCTGGCCGTGGCTGCCACCTGTGCCGCCGGTACCACGGCCCTCGGCACGGCCCGGGACCTCCTGGCGGCACACCGGTGCGACGTCGTCCTCGCCGGCGGCGCGGAGTCGCCGGATCCGCGCTTCTTCTCCGCGGCCTTCGCGCAGATGGGCACGCTGTCCACCCGTGCGGACAGCCCGAGGACGGCCTGTCGCCCCTTCGACCGCGAGCGGGACGGATTCGTCCTCGGTGAGGGGGCCGGCGTACTCGTCCTGGAGCGCGCTTCCCACGCCCGGGCCCGCGGGGTCCGCCCCTACGCGCGGTTCGCCGGCTACGGCTGCGCCGGCGAGGCCCATCACTACGCCGCACCCCATCCGTCGGGCCGGGGCCTGGTCGACGCCCTCCACCAGGCCCTCCGGGAGGCCGACCTCAGGACGACGGACGTCCACCACGTCAACGCGCACGGCACGGCCACGGTTCTGGGCGACCGGGCCGAACTCGCCGCACTGCGCGAGGTCTTCGGCGAGCCACCCGCCATCACCGCGATCAAGGGCACCGTCGGCCACTCCCTCGGTGCCGCCGGGGGAATCGCCGCGGCCTGTACCGTTCTGAGCCTGCGCGACCAGGTGATCCCGCCGACGGCGAACTTCGGCAGCCCGGATCCGGGGGTCGAGGCCGACATCGTCCACAAGAATCCACGGCAGGCGCGATTGCGGGCCGCCGTCGTCCAGTCCTCCGGCTTCGGCGGGCACAGCGCCGCGGCACTGTTCACAACCGTGTGACACGTCCGTATGCGCGGCGGGACCGGCGCCTGGCGGCTCAGGGCGTCGCGGCCGGGGTGTCCTCCCGCAGGCGGGCGGCCAGAACCCGCAGGCGGAGCGAGGTCGCGCGAAGCGTTTCGAGGTGGCGGCCGATCCGCTCGCGGGCTTCCTCTCCGGCAGGGCCCAGGCCGACGCGGGTCATGATGCCCAGGGCTCGCAGAACGGGCAGCAGGACCTGCTCGTGATGGATGTCGAGGTCGTAGATGCCGGCTGCCGCGATACGTGTGGGGCATCCACTCGCGGGTGGTGGCGAGGTGGCGCTCCAACAACCGGGCGACCGTCGGTTCGAGCGCGCTGAGGATTTCCGTGTCGGTGACATCGGTGGGTGAGGTCATCGCTGGCTTCCGAGGCAGGGCCGGTGTCGGCGGGGCGATTCGTTTCCCGGCTCGGGGCACCGGGGCCG
>NZ_JBHVET010000506.1:0-6563 GCF_042802135.1 Kitasatospora sp. NPDC057512 | reverse complement strand
ACCCGGGGGAGGGCCGGGCCCGGCGTGGGGACGCGGGCGCGGGTACGACGGCAGGGCCTACAGCGCCCCGGCGTCGGCCGCCGCCCACGCCGACGGGTACAGCGGACGCCAGCCCAGCTCCCGGCGCGCCGCCGCCGTCGACACCTGGCCCTCCCACGGGTCGAACGGTGCGTCCGGCGAACTCCCGGGGTGCACCCGCCCGTTGAGCGCGTACAGGTCCCAGGCCGTCAGCGGTGCGTCGTCGCCGACGTTGTAGGTGCGTCCCTCGACGCCGGGCACCACCACCGCACGCCACAGCGCCCGCGCCACGTCCGCGTGGTGCACCACCGCCAGGCGCTGGTGCGCGGGCCAGTGCGCGGCCCAGTTCAGCGACTGCGCCAGATGCGGATCGCCGTCCCCGTACACGAACGCCAACCTGGCTACCACCAGCGGCAGTTCACCCCCGAGCGCGCGCAGCCCCTGCTCCGCCCCCGCCTTGGACGCCGCGTACACCCCCCACGCCGGATCCGGCGCCGTCCGGTCGCCCTCCACGGCCGGGCGGCCCAGCCCCCGCCCGTACACCAGGTTCGTACTGGTGTGGACGAACCGCGCGACCCCGGCCCGCGCCGCCTCCCTCCCCAGCGCCACCGCGGCGTCCCGGTTGACCGCCCACGCCGTCTCGTCCGGCACCCCGCGCAGCGCCGCCGCCGCGTTCAGCACCACATCGGCCCCGTCCAACGCCCGTGCCCGGTCGCCCTGTTCACACAGGTCGCCGACCACCACCTCCACCCCGTCCAGGCCCCGCGCCCTCGCCGCGTCGCGCACCAGCACCCGCACCGAGGAGCCCTCCGCCCCCGCCCACCGCACCAGCCGCGGCACCAGCCGGCCGCCCACCGAACCCGTCGCGCCCGTCACCAGGATCTTCGCCATCGCCCGTCTCCTCCAGGAGAGTCGCTTCCTCCGACGCCCACCACCCTGCCCGCGGTGCGAACGGCACGGCAGAGACCTCCCGATCCAGGGACCGCCGATCCCTGGCTGGGGGCCACGGGGCCCCGCGCCCCGGGCGGGCGCCGGGCGCCGGGTCAGCGGACGGAGGGCTCCCGCGGGCCGGGGCGGCCGTCACCGTAGGCGCCGGCCATGGGGGAGGAGCCGGTGGTGAGGAAGTCGTGGATCGCCACCAGGTAGACGGCGCGCCCCACGGTGCCCTCGCCGCCCGTGTCGAGGGCGTCGAACGCGGCCGCGGCCCCCTCGGGCGGGTTGCCGCTCGCCGCGCGCAGCCGGGCGAACTCCCGGCGGGTCACACGCCCGTCGCCGTCGCCGTCGGCGAGGTCGAACAGCGATCCGAGGGCGGGCCGACAGGTCTCCTCGAACGCCTCGTGACCGGCCCAGGCGCGGTACTCCTCGAAGGTGACGCCACCGTCCCCGTCGCCGTCCATCTGCCGGAAGACCTCCTGGTGGGCCGCGCGGGCCACGGCCACCAGCGGGTCGTCCGGGCCGCGCCCGAAGGCCGAGGCCGCCCGGTCGACCCGGGCGAGGTACTCGCCGAGGGAGATCACGCCGTCGCCATCGGTGTCCAGCATCGCGAAGATACGGCGCTTCGCCTCGTCCGACATACCGTCACCATCCGTTCTCACAGGGGAAGTTCTTCCGGTCCACGCTACCGGCGGGACGCGCGCGGGCCGGGAAGGCGCGGCACGGGAGCCCGGCGTCCCGGCAGCCGGGGACCGCCGATCCCTGGCCGCGCCACGCCCCGGCGGGCCATGCTGGGAGCATGATCGACCGAGCGGCGCTGGCCGACTTCCTCACCCGGGCCCGGGCCCGGCTCACCCCCGCCGACCTCGGGCTGCCACCCGGCGCGCGGCGGCGCACACCCGGACTGCGCAGGGAGGAGGTGGCACAGGTCGCCGGGCTCTCCGTCGACTACTACGCCCGCCTGGAACAGCGCCGCGGCCCCCAGCCCTCACCGCAACTGCTCGCCGCCCTGGCCCGGGCCCTGCGACTGAGCGAGGACGAACGCGACCACCTGTTCCGCCTCGCCGGGCACGAGCCCCCGCGCCGGCACGGCCCGCTCGGCCACGTCCGCCCCGGACTGCTGCTCATCCTCGACCGGCTGCACGACACACCCGCCCAGGTGGTCTCCGACCTCGGCGACGTACTCGCCCAGAACGCCATGGCGGCCGCCCTGTTCGGGGACCACACCGCCCTGGCGCCCGAGCGCCGCAACCTCCTGCTGCGCTGGTTCACCGACCCCGACACCCGCACGCTGTTCCCCGCCGAGGACCACGAGGACCTCGCCCGCGCCCACGTCGCCGCCCTGCGCGCCGCCCGCACCGCCCGCCCCGGCGACCGGCGCGCCGCCGAACTCCTCGACGAACTCCTCGCCCACAGTCGCGAGTTCACCGCCTACTGGGAACGCCACGAGGTCGCCCGCCGGCGCAGCGGCCGCAAACGGCTCCTGCACCCGGTGGTCGGGCCGCTGGACCTGGAGTGCGAGGTGCTGGCCGCCGGCGGCGAGGACCAGCTGCTGCTGGTGCACACCGCCGCGCCCGGCAGCGACTCCGCCTCCCGCCTGGAGCTGCTGCGCGTCGTCGGCGCCCCCGCCCCCGCCTGACGCCCGCGCCCGCGCCCGTGCCCGTGTCGGCGCCGGAAGGCCCCGCTGCGCCACGAGGCGCTCCGGGGCCCGTAGGCTGGGCCGGGCCGTGACGGCACAGACCGTCACCAGAGCGTACAAAGCGACCGACCGACCGACTGATCGACCGGCCGACCGGCCGATCGACGGAAACCGACAGAAGCGGGCAGGCAGGGGCACATGCAGTTCGACGACCAGGGCGACCTCGACACCTCGCAGGTGGACGACCGGCGCGGCATCCCGGGCGGGAAGGTCGCCATCGGCGGCGGGGCCGTGGGCCTGCTCGCGGTGCTGTTCGCGGTCGTCCTCGGCGTCGACCCGCAGCTGCTGGGCCTGTCCTCCGGCTCCGGCTCCTCCAACTCCTCCACCGGCACCCGCACCGCCGGCGAGGTGCAGCAGGCCTGCAAGACCGGCGCGGACGCCAACAAGCGCCAGGACTGCCGGATCGTGGCCGTCACCAACAGCCTCCAGGAGTTCTGGCGCACCGAGCTGCCGCGCGCCGCCAGGATCCCGTACAAGAACGCCGAGACGGTGCTGTTCACCGGCCAGGTCTCCACCGCCTGCGGGCCGGCCACCTCGGCGGTGGGCCCGTTCTACTGCCCCGGCGACAAGAAGGCCTACTTCGACCTGGGCTTCTTCAACGAGCTGTCCGCCCGCTTCGGCGCCAAGGGCGGCCCGTTCGCCGAGTCCTACGTCGTCGCCCACGAGTACGGCCACCACATCCAGACCCTCACCGGCGCCATGCAGAAGGTCGGCAACGACCGCCAGGGCGCCGCCAGTGGCTCGGTGCGCCTGGAACTGCAGGCCGACTGCTACGCCGGGGTGTGGGCGCACCACGCGACCACCACCCCGCAGGCCTCCACCGGCCGTCCGCTGATCGCCTCGCTCACCGACCAGGACATCGCCCAGGGCCTGGACGCGGCCGCGGCGGTCGGCGACGACCGCATCCAGCAGCAGGCCACCGGCCGGATCAACCCGGAGGCCTGGACGCACGGCTCCGCCGAGCAGCGCAAGGCCTGGTTCACCACCGGCTACCGCGGCGGCGACTTCGCCCAGTGCGACACCTTCTCCGCGGCAAAGCTGTAGCACCGCCCGCGGGGCCCGCCGTCAGAAGCCCCGCTCCGCCTGCCCGCTCCGCTCCCAGTCCCAGCCCGCGATCGCCTCGCGCAGCCGGCGGGCGCCGGCGGGCAGGCGCGTGTCGGAGGCCCAGAGCAGGGTCAGGGAGCGCCGGCAGCCGGGGTCGTCGACGCCGACCCACGCCAGCGGCAGGCGGGTGGCGGTGCGCCGGGAGAGCGCGGGCACCAGGCCGATGCCCAGGCCCGCGCTGATCAGCTCGGCGATGGCGCCGGCCTCGTCGCTCTCGAAGACGATCCGCGGCTCCAGGCCGCGGGCGGCGAACAGCCGCTCCAGCAGGCGGCGCTGCCAGTGCCCGGGGCGGGCGGCGATGAACGGCTGGTCGGCGAGGGCTTCGACGCCGACCGAGGCGCGCCCGGCCAGCGGGTGGCCGGGGGCGACGGCCAGCCCCACCTCCTCGTCCAGCAGCAGCACCGACTCCAGGCCCTCGGCGGCGATCGGCTGGGAGACGACGGCGAGGTCGACGTCCTGGGCCCGCAGCCGCCGGGCCGTCTCCTGCGCGGGCAGCTGGTGCAGTTCGACCTCCACCCCCGGGTGGCCGCGCTTGAACGCGGCCAGCGGCCCGCTGAAGGCCAGGAAGGTCTCCGAGGCCAGCCGCACCGTCCCCAGCCCCTGCCCGGCGGCCTCCGCCACCGCCCGCCGCCCCGCCTCCAGCTCGCCGAGCGAACGCTCGACGTAGCCGCGGAACAGCCGCCCGGCCGCGTTCAGCCGCAGCCGCCCGCCGCGCTCGAACAGCGGGGTGCCCAGCTCGGCCTCCAGCCGGGCGATGGAGCGGCTCAACGACGGCTGGGCGACGCGCAGTTCCTCCGCCGCCCGGCTCAGGTGCTCCAGCCGCGCCACCGCGAGGAACTGCGCGAGCGAGTTCAGGTCCACGAAAGCCCCCCAAGCCCCGGCGGTCATAACGCCATGGCGATACCGATCCCGGACAGGATAACCGGACGGTCATGGCGTCAGGGGCGGGCCGCGCACCGTCCGGAGCCCTTCGTCCCCGTTCACGGTGATACGCCGGAACTGCCGGACCTTCACGGCTCTCGCACCGGATGATCACTCTGCTGCCGGAATCCCGACCCCCGCCGTACGGGGCGGTCCACTCCAATTCCCTTCGCACACCCCCCGAAGCAGCGAAAGGCCAACCACCCCCATGACCCGCCCCGACGACCGCCCCACGCCCGACCGGATGCTGCGCGAGGCCGCCTCCCGCCTGGACCGGCGCCGCTTCCTCACCGTCACCTCGGCCGCCGCCGCGCTCGCCTTCAGCGTCAACCTGCCCTCCGCGCACGCCGCCGACAACGAGATCGCCCCGCGCGCCATCGGCGACGATCCCTTTACCCTCGGCGTGGCCTCCGGCGACGCCACCCCCGACGCCGTCGTGCTCTGGACCCGCCTGGCCCCGCGCCCGCTGGAGCCCGGCGCCGGCCTGCCGCCCACCGGCTCCGTCAGGGTCGGCTGGGAGATCGCCCGCGACGAGAAGTTCCGCCGCGTCGAGCGCCGCGGCACCGCCCGCGCCCACGCCGAGTTCAACTACGCCGTCCACGTGGACGTCGACGGCCTCGACGCCGCCCGCACCTACTGGTACCGCTTCACCGTCGGCCCCTGGGCCAGCCCCGTCGGACGCACCCGCACCGCCCCGCCGCGCGGCCGCAAGCTCGACAGCGCCCGCATCGCCTTCGTCTCCTGCCAGGCCTACGAGGACGGCTACTTCACCGCCTACCGCCACCTCGCGAACGAGGACCTGGACGCCGTCTTCCACGTCGGCGACTACATCTACGAGTACGGCATCGACGCCGCCGGCGGCGACCGCAAGTACACCGACCGCACCCTCGCCGCCCACTTCAACCACGAGACCACCACCCTCGAGGACTACCGGCTGCGCTACTCCCTCTACAAGAACGACCCCGACCTCCAGGCCGCCCACGCCGCCCACCCCTGGTACGTCACCTGGGACGACCACGAGGTCGAGAACAACTACGCCGCCGGCATCCCCGAGAAGAACCAGGACCCGGCCCCCTTCGTCGCCCGCCGCGCCGCCGCCTACCGCGCCTACTGGGAGAACCAGCCGCTGCGCATGCCCCAGCCCCGCGGCACCGAACTGACCCTCTACCGGCGCGTCCACTACGGCCGGCTGGCCCAGTTCGACATCCTCGACACCCGCCAGTACCGCGACGACCAGGCCAACGGCGACGGCTGGCAGTACCCCACCCCCGAGTCCGACGACCCCAAGCGCACCCTCATGGGCGCCACCCAGGAACGCTGGTTCGCCGACGGCCTGCGCCACTCCAAGGCCACCTGGAACGTCATCCCCCAGCAGGTCGTCTTCTCCCGCCGCAAGAACACCACCGCCGAGCGCTCCAAGCTCTCCATGGACGCCTGGGACGGCTACCCCGCCGCCCGCGAGCGCTTCCTGAAGGCCGTCGACCAGTCCGGCGTCAAGAACCTGGTGCTGCTCACCGGCGACGTCCACGTGGCCTACGCCCTGGACGTCAAGCGTGACTTCAACGACCCCGACTCCCGTACGGTGGGCGTGGAGTTCGTCGGCACCTCGATCAGCAGCGACGGCGACGGCGAGGAGAAGCCGTCCAACTGGGGCAACCTCATGGCGGCCAACCCGCACATGAAGTTCTACGACGGGCGCCGCGGCTACACCGTGCTCACCCTGGACCACCACCGGGCCCGCGCCGACTACCGCGTCGTCTCCCGCATCACCCGCCCCGGCGGCACCCTGTCCACCGCCGCCTCCTTCACCACCGAGGCCGGCAACCCGGGCATCCGCCCGGCCTGACGGGGCCCTCGGCCTCCCGGTCCCGCCGCCTTGAGGGAGGCC
>NZ_JBHVET010000505.1:0-6587 GCF_042802135.1 Kitasatospora sp. NPDC057512 | reverse complement strand
TCGCCCGGCAGACGCGGGCGACGCGTCCGCGACCTGGGCCCGGATGCGGCGAGACGGGCACCGGTCCGTCGCCGGCGGCTGTCCCCGCTGCAACGTGCCGTGGCCGTGCCCCGCCGCCTCGGGCGCACGGGAACACGGCATGAAGGGGGACCAGTGACGGAGCAGGCGCAGGGCCGGGTCGACTCCCGCGCCCCGGCCGATCCCAGCGAACGGGTGTGCGGGCATTGCCGCACCTGCGGCCAGTACGGCCTCGGCATCTATGACGGGCAGTACGGCGCGACCCTCTATGACTGGATCACCGAGCACGTCGGGTGCCGCGGCAAAGGGGCCGTCCGGTGACCGGCGGCACGGCGGCCGGGCTCGTCTGGATCACCGCCGCTCTCGACCAGGTCCACGCGGCCCGGGATGACCTGCTCCGGCTGCTCGATGGCAGTGGCGCCCGAGGTCTGAAGACGATCCACGTGGACGACTCGCCGCCGTGGGCGCGTACGACACGGGAAGCGCTGGTCCACGCTCGGGACACCGGCGCGCTGCGGCAGTGCGGGCACCTCTCGGGCGTGCAGCCGTGCGTGGTGCTGGCCGAGGCCACCGCGATGCTGCTCTGCTGGGGGTGCTACCTGGCGGCACAGGCCACCCGGGTGTGCCACGACTGCGGGGCTCCGGCCGGGTCAAAATCGCTGTTCGGAGGTGTGGAGGACCGGATCGGCTCGGTGGCGACCATGCACTCCAGGGTCCGGTGCCCGCCCTGCGCCCGTCGCATCGATCCGGCCCGTCCCGGCGGGACGTTCGGGGCCGCAGGGTGAGCGCCGCCGGCGGGACGCCCGTTGAGGGCCCGGATGAGTGGGGGCTGTGCAGCGGCTGCTGGACGTGGGTCAGGGGTCCGGTCCTTCGGGACATCACGGCGTACACCTCCGAGGTGAAGCACTGCCAGCCGGACGTCGTGACCGACCCGTCTAGCCGGAACGTCGCCATGCCGGTGCCGAAGAGCGCCACGATGGTGGCTCCGACCAGGAGGAGGACACCGTGACCGACCGCATCCCGCCGGACGCCCAGGGCCGGTGGCGCGGCCAGCGAGGCCGAGGTACGCGCGGCCCGAACCGGGTGCCCCGGCACCCCACCATGCCGCTGCCGGACGAGGTGCCGGCGGCCGAGGAGATGGAGGACGAGATGCCCCAGAAGGAGCCGAGCGGCAGCGGGAACAACGGGATCGGCGGGCCGCCCCCGCCCCCGCCCGCGCCGCGCAACCCCCCGCCGCCGAACGGCAACCCCAACCCGCCGGCTGACCCGCCGAAGTAGCGCGCCGCCCCGGCCGACCTCAGGGCCGGCCGGGGCTTACTCGTCCCAGAACAGCCGCCAGACCGGCAGCCCGAGGCCGTGGGCGATTCGCACCAGGTGATCGTGCGGCAGCCCAGCCTCGCCCAGCTCGATCTTCGACACCGTTTTGCGGTGCAGCCCAGAGCGGAGCAACCCCCGCGAGCGCGGGGCAGACCCCGACTGGGACATGGGGCTTCGGCCGAAGGCGGAGCAACCCCCGCGAGCGCGGGGCCGACGAGCAGCGAAAGCGACCCGCCCATCTCACTGTGGAGCAACCCCCGCGAGCGCGGGGCCGACGCAGCCAGAGCCTTGAGAACCAGGGCCGCATCAGAGCAACCCCCGCGAGCGCGGGGCCGATTGTTCGGGTCAGCGGGCGGTGAGGGCGCGGACGGAGCAACCCCCGCGAGCGCGGGGCCGACTGGCCGCTCGACGGCCTCCCGGAGCAGCTGGCGGAGCAACCCCCGCGAGCGCGGGGCCGACCGAACCTGGCCGTCCTGCTCGCCGACCGCTCCGGAGCAACCCCCGCGAGCGCGGGGCCGACCGTGGGACGGCGGCATCAAGGACCACGCCGCGAGAGCAACCCCCGCGAGCGCGGGGCCGACCGCCCGGCCCGGCAGTCGGCGAACAGCTTCTCCGAGCAACCCCCGCGAGCGCGGGGCCGACTGACTGGTGATCCACTGTGTGACCTGGGAGAAGGAGCAACCCCCGCGAGCGCGGGGCCGACGACGTCTGCCAGAGGTACTGGCCGTTCGCATCCGAGCAACCCCCGCCAGCGCGGGGCCGACGGGTCATACGCTGCTACTTGTTGCATCTGCTATGAGCAACCCCCGCCAGCGCGGGGCCGACCCGACGGGCTGACTCCCTTATCCGGCGCGCGAGGAGCAACCCCTGCCAGCGCGGGGCCGACCCGGTGCGGCGGTAGCGGGCGTCGGCAATCGCGGAGCAACCCCCGCCAGCGCGGGGCCGACGTCTCGAACTTGTCCTTGCCCGGGTCGTGCATGGAGCAACCCCCGCCAGCGCGGGGCCGACAACCGCAGCATCGCCGCCGACGCGAAGAAGTCGGAGCAACCCCCGCCAGCGCGGGGCCGACGCAAGACCGGCAGCCTCAGCGCCCGGTTCCACCGAGCAACCCCCGCCAGCGCGGGGCCGACCTGTTCCCTCGTGGGGAGGTCGGGGTGCAGGGGGAGCAACCCCCGCCAGCGCGGGGCCGACGCGGTGTGGTCGTAGCTGGCTCCGGTGGCGGCAGAGCAA
The DNA here is from genome assembly GCF_042802135.1 of Kitasatospora sp. NPDC057512. Lineage (NCBI taxonomy): Bacteria > Bacillati > Actinomycetota > Actinomycetes > Kitasatosporales > Streptomycetaceae > Kitasatospora > Kitasatospora sp. NPDC057512. Next base: position 4,022 of record NZ_JBHVET010000505.1, on the reverse strand, counting down.
CCCCCGCCAGCGCGGGGCCGACACTTCCTGACCTGCGGTGATCTGCGTCAACTGGCGCCGGTTGATTCAGTTCGATTCGGTTGGCTTCCCAGAGCAGACCTCATGCGTCGATCGTTGTCTCTTTGTGGATCCAGGGTGGATTGTCAGTGCCTCGATCCATGCTCCGAAGCGTACTCGGACATGGAGCGTCGAGGCATGGTCGATGACCGCTGGCAGCGGTACCCGGCAGCAGCACCGCTCTCGGCGCACTCGACGCGGGCATCCCCCAACTCATGCTGCCCGAGGGCTCCGACCGCTTCATCACCGCGGCCGCCGTCCACCAGCGCGGCGCAGGCCTCAGCGCGACCGCCGAGGAGATCACCCCGGCCCTGCTCCACCGCCTCCTCACCGACGACACCCTGACCCGCGCCGCCCGCGAGGTCGGCACCGAAATCGCGGCGATGCCCAGCCCGACCACCGTGGCGAAGCACCTCACCACCCTCGCCCACCCCACCACCTGAGCCCCCCGCCCCCGGCGCCGGCCGCCGTCCGCACGGACCCCCCTCCGTCCGGACGCCGCCCATCGCCGACCGATCCGGGGCCCACCGCCCGTCACCGGACGGTCCGTCAGGCCCGCCCCAGGCGCAGCGGCAGGTGGTTCAGCTCCCAGCCGGTCGGGCGGCCGCCGGGGATCAGGGAGTCGGCGTCCGCCGCGAGCGACAGCCCGGGGTAGCGGTCGAGGAGCCTCCCGAAGGCGATGGCCGCTTCCAACCTGGCCAGCGCCGCGCCCAGGCAGAAGTGGATGCCGTACCCGAACGCGAGGTGGTGGTCGGCCTGGGCGGCCCGCGTCCGGGTCAGGTCGAGCCGCTCGGCGTGGTCGTGGTGCCGCAGGTCGAGGTTGGCCGCGTCGAGGTGGGGGTGGACGGCCTGGCCCCTGCGGATGTGTGCGCCCCGCAAGACGAGGTCGCGGTCGGCGTACCGCAGGCGTGCGGAGGGCACCGGGCCGCACCAGCGGAGCAGTTCCTCGACGGCGTGCGGCAGCAGCGCGCGGTCCCGGCGCAGCAGGGCGAGCTGGTCGGGGTGGGTGAGCAGGGCCAGGGTGCCGTTGGCGATCAGGTGGGCGGTGGTCTCGTGGCCGGCCAGGACGAGGATGAGGGTCATGCTGACCATCTCGTCCTCGCTCATCGCCGCGTCGGCCGGGCCGCCGTCCGCGCTGTCGTCCGCGCTGTCGTCACGCGCCTGGAGCATCCCGCTGATGAGGTCGCTTCCGGGTTCCGCGCGGCGGCGGTCGATCAGCTCCCGGACGTGCCGGACCAGGGCGGGTGTCGTCTCCCGCACCCGTTCGGTTTGGCCGGCCGTCAGGTACCGGCTCCAGTCGGACCAGAGGTACCGGTCGGGTTCCGGGACCCCGACCAGTTCGCAGATCACGGCGACCGGCAGCGGGTAGGCGAAGTGCTCGACTAGGTCGACGACGCCGAACTCGTCACGGTGGTCGGGTAGTTCGTCCAGCAGCCGGTCGGTGATCAGCTCGATCGACGGGGCGAGGAGCTGGATGCGGCGGGCGGTGAACTCGCGGGACACCAGCCGGCGCAGGCGGGTGTGGCGCGGGGGGTCCAGATCGACGATGGCGTTGAGGAAGTAGTGGTGGGTCTCCGGAGGCAGCCCGAGCGCGGTCAGGCTGGCGACGCGCGGGTCGGGGGAGCCCTCGGCGGTCGGCGCGGAGGTGGCGCTGGTCAGGCGGGGGTCGGTGAGGACATCGCGTACCTCGGCGAAGCCGGACACCACCCAGCCCATGGTCCCGTCGGGCAGCCGACCCTCGCGGACCGGACATCCGTCGGCGTGCTCGGCGGGTCCGGGGCCGGGTGCGGGTGCGGGCGCGGGTGCTGCTACGGGTGCCGGCGGTGCCGCCACCTGGTCGTTCGGCATCGTGCGTCGTCCCTTTCCGGTGCGGCCCGGTGCCTCGGGCACCGGTCGGAGCTCTCTGAGGCGGTCGGGCATCTCTGGGGCGGAGGGCTCCCGGGAGACGAAGGACCCCGGGGCCCGGGCCCGCCGACCCTTCACAGGTGGAGCGGGAGGCGGGTGAGGCGGCGGCCCACGCCCGGCACGTGGACGCGTTCCAGCCGGTCCGGGGCGACGGCCAGCCGGAGGCCGGGGAACCGGGCGGTCAGCGCACCGAGCAGGACCTGCGTCTCCAGACGGACGAGGGCGGCGCCGAGGCAGTAGTGGGCGCCGTGGCCGAGGGCGACGTGGTCGTCCTGCGCGTCCTGGTAGCGCGTGATGTCGAGCCGGTCGGCGTCAGGGTGGTACCGGTGGTCGCGGTTGGCGCCGAGCAGGGAGAGGGCGACGGCCTCGCCGGCCCGGATACGGGTGCCGTGCAGGTCGATGTCCTGAGCGGCGAAGCGCGGCCGGGTCGCCGGGACGGAGCCGCCCCAGCGCAGCAGCTCCGTCACGGCTGAGGGGAGCAGGGCGGGGTCGTCGCGCAGCAGGTCCAGCTGGTCGGGGTGGGCGAGCAGGGCGGCGAGGCCGTTGGCGAGGAAGTAGGCGGTGTTCTCGTAGCCGACGTTGGTCACCAGCATCGTCATCGTGACGATGTCCCGCTCCGGGAGGGGAGGTTCGCCGTCCGGAGCGGGCCCGACCATCGCGCTGATGAGGTCGTCGCCGGGGGTGCGCCGACGCTCCTCGATCAGCGCGAGCACGTGGTCCACGAGGGCGGGCGCGGAGTCACGGACGAGGTCGGTGTCCAGGCCGTTGAGGTCGTCCGCCCAGCGGCGCCACAGCGGGCGGTCCTGTTCGGGAATGCCCACCATCTCGCAGATCACCGTGATCGAGAGGGGGAAGGCGACCTCCTCGATGAAGTCCACGCTGCCGTCGGCGGCTGCCCGTCCCGGCAGCCCGCTCAGAAGCCGGTCGGTGATCTGCTCCACCCGGGGCCGCAACGCGTGGATGCGGCGCGCGGTGAAGTGCGGCGCGACCGCCTTGCGCAGCCGGGTGTGGTCGGGCGCGTCAAGGTCCAGCAGGGCGCGCAGCAGGTACTGGTTCATCCGCTCGGGCAGGCCGAGCCACCGGATCTGCGCCATCCGGGGGTCCTCACCGGTGAACCCCGGCACGGAGAGCGGGGACTGCACCAGCCGCGGGTCCCCGAGCCCGGCCCGGACGTCGTCGAACCGGGTGATCATCCACGCCGGCAGCCCGCCGGGCAGGGTGATCCGCACGACGGGGGCCTGCTCCCGCAGCTCACCGAGCACGTCCTCGGGCAGCTCCGGGCACTGCGGATCGAAGACCAACGGGCAGGAGGAGAGCCCGCGCTGGCCGGGCGCGTCGGAGTCACCGTCGGAAACCTCGCGCGGATTCGCCGGGCTGGTGGTCATGACGCCCCCCCACTCTGTGAACGCACTGCTCATGCCCCTTGCAACTCCGACCCGCCGGAATCGGTCACGGCCTCGTCCCCCGCAGGTGTGACACCAGGGCACCGACCTGGCGGGGCCGGCCGAAGCCCGCCGCGCAGTCCGGGCGAAGTCCCCCCACCGCCACGACGGACCGCGGCCGCCGGCCGCAACGCACCTACGCCACCACCGACCTCAGCGCGACCGCCGAGCAGATCACCCCGGCCCTGCCCCGCCGCCTCTTCATGACGACGCCCTGACCCGCGCCACCCGCGAGCTCAGCACCGAAGCCGCGGCGATGCCCAGCCCGACCGCCGTGGCAGACCACCTCGCCACCCTCGCCCACCCCACCACCTGAGCCACCCCGCCCCACCGGCCACGCCCACCCGCACGGCGCCGAGCGCCGTCCGCACGGAACCTCTCCGCACGGAACCTCTCCGCGCGGAACCTCTCCGCGCGGCCGCTGCCCGGCGTCAACAGGCGCTCTCACCTGGCAGCTTCAGAGAGGCTGCCCCGCGATCCCCAAGCCCGCGGGGGCTCCTCCTTCAGAGGGCCTGTCAGGCAAGGGAGCAATCCCCGCGAGCGCGGGGCCGACGCCGGCGGCGTCGTGGCCGCCGAAGCTCCTGGCGAGCAACCCCCGCGAGCGCGGGGCCGACGTTG
>NZ_JBHVET010000504.1:0-6588 GCF_042802135.1 Kitasatospora sp. NPDC057512 | reverse complement strand
GGCCTGCGCCGGCTGCGCCGCGACCGGAGCGGCGACGGCTACGGCGGTGGCCGGGGCCGCGACCGGGGCGGCGGTCGAGTCGGCCGGGGCGGGCTCGCGACGGGGCTCGGTGTCGATCCAGTAGCGCTCCTTCTGCCACTGGACGAGCGGGGTCTCCACCACCTCGACGTCGTCGTCGAACAGCGGGTCGAAGGTCAGCGGCAGGCCCCTGACGAACAGTTCGGCGGCGGCGCCCAGCAGGCAGCGGACGTCGCTCTCCCCGCGCCGCATCGAGTTGACCGCGTGCACCCGGACGCCCCGCGACAGCCCGGTCTCCTCGACCGCGCCGCGCAGCGTCTCGTGCGGGCCGATCTCGATGAAGGTGGAGACGCCCCGGTCGACGAGCGCGGCGGTCGTCTCGGCGAACCGGACCCGGTCGCGCAGGTTGCGCACCCAGTAGTCGGCGTCGGCGACCGGGTTCACCGCGCCGGCCAGGGCGGTGGAGTGGAAGTCGATGCCGGGCGCCAGCGGGGTGATGTCCTTGAGGCGCTCCCGCAGCGGGCCGGTCAGCGCGTCCATGCCGGGGCTGTGCATCGGCCGTTCGACCCGGAGCATCCTGGCCGGGATCCCGTCCCGGCCGAGCTCGCCCGCCAGGGCGTCGAGGGCCTCGCGCGGGCCGGAGACCACCGTGCTGGTGGGGCTGTTGACCGCCGCGACGGCCGCCTGCCCGGCGAAGCGGGCCAGCCGGGGCAGCAGCTCCGGCTCCGGCAGGTCGACCGAGAGCATCGCGCCCGCGGTGGCCTCGTGTTCGAGCAGCTGCGAGCGGGCGACCACGACCCGGGCGGCGTCCTCCAGCGACAGCGCGCCGGCCACGCAGGCGGCCGCGACCTCGCCCAGGCTGTGCCCGACCACGGCGGCCGGCTCGACGCCGAGCCCGAGCCAGACCTTCGCCAGCGAGACCTGGAGGGCGAACAGCACCGGCTGCTGGACGTCCAGCTCCTCGTACCGGGCCTGCTCGGCCGGGGCGGTGAGCCGGTCGAGCACCGAGCCGCCGCCGGCCGCGCGCACGGCGTCGTCGCAGGCCTGCATCCAGGTCCGGAAGCCGGCGTGCGAGCGCAGCAGTTCGCGGCCCATGCCGGCCCAGTGGGTGCCGGTGCCGGAGAACACCAGCGCCACCCGCCGGTCGGCGGTGCCGGAGACCGTGCCGGTGACGACGTCGGGGTGCGGCCGGCCGTCGGCGATCCGGGCGAGCCCGTCCAGGACGTCCTGGCGGTCGCGGGCGAGCAGCGCGATGCGGTGGCCGTGGTGGGTGCGCCGGGCGGCGAGGGTGTAGGCGAGGTCGGAGACCCGCAGGCCCGGGTCGCGCTCGACGTGGTTGGACAGCTCGCGGCAGGTGTCGGCCAGCGCGTCCGCGGTCCTGGCCGTGACCGGGACCAGGTGCACCCGCTCGGCCGCCGCGGCCTCGCCGCCGGCCGGCACGGCGTGCCGTCCGCGGTCGCCCGCGAGGAAGGGGTGGGCGGCGACGGGGAGTCCGGCCGTGTAGAGGGCGCCGAGCGAGCCGAGCAGGGTCGCGGCCTCGTCGGCGCCGCGCCGCAGCGAGGGCAGGGTGGTGACGGCCGGCAGGATCTCCGACACCGACTTGAGCAGCAGGGGGTGCGGGCTGAGCTCGACCACCGCGTCGACGTCGTGGTCGCGCAGCCTGGTCAGGGCGTCGACCACCCGGATCTCCCGGCGCAGGTTGTCCGCCCAGTAGTCCGGCCCGAGCTCCGCGCCGTCGACGAGTTCGCCGGTGACCGTCGAGATCATCGGGACGCGGGCGGTGCGCGGCCTGATGCCGTCGAGCTCGGCCTTCAGCGGGGCGAGGACGTGGTCGACCAGCGGCGAGTGCGGGGCGTGGCCCATCCGCACCCGGTGGTTGACGACGCCCGCGTCGGTCAGCCGCCGGACGAGGTCGTCGATCTCCTGCGGCGTGCCGGTGACCAGGGTGGAGCTCAGGCCGTTGTGGCCGGAGAGGGTGAGCCCGCCGGTCAGGTGCGGCCGGACCTCGTCCGCCGGGGTCATCACCACGATGCCCTCGCCGCGGCCGACGGCCAGCTGCTGGAGCAGCCGGCCGTGGTGGGCGGCCAGCCGGGAGGCGTCGTCGAAGTCGAGTGCGCCGGCGATGTGCGAGGCGGCGAACTCGCCGACGCTCTGCCCGACCACGACGTCCGGCTCCACGCCCAGCGAGCGCCAGGTCTCGGCCAGCGCGACCTGGAGGGAGAACAGCAGCGGCTGGAAGACGTCCATGTCGTCGAGGCGGCCGTCGGGGTCCATCAGCTGCGCCACGAGCGAGAAGCCCAGCAGCTCCCGCATCCGCTTGTCGGACCGCATCATGGAGCGGCGGAACACGGGCTGGCCGGCGAGCAGTTGGCGGCCCATGCCGACCCACTGCGAGCCGTTGCCGGAGAACAGGAACGCCACCCGCGGCCGACCGGCCCGCTCCCCGACCTCCCCGACGCTCAGCCCGGGGGCCGTGCCGCCGGCGGCGAAGGCGTCCAGGCCGCCGCGGAGTTCGGCCATGTCGCGGGCGGTGGCCGCGAGCCGGAACGGGCCGTCGCCGGGTGTGCGGCGGCAGAGCGCGCGCAGGTCGGTCCCGTCCCGCGACTCCAGGGCCGCCTCGGCCAGCGCCGCGGGGGAGTCCGCGGCCAGCAGGAGCAACGAGGCCTCGGGGCGCGGCAGTTCCTCGACGGCGATGTGGCAGATCGCGCCGCCGAACCCGAAGGAGCTGACGCCGCCCCGGCGGGCGTCGGAGCGGCGCGGCCACGGCGTCAGCTGGTCCTGGACGGTGAGGTTGTACGCGTCGAAGAGGATCTGCGGGTTGGGTGCGCTGTAGTGCAGGCTCGGCGGCAGGACGCCGTTGCGCAGCGACAGCGCGAGCTTGGCCAGGCCGACGATGCCGGCCGCCGCCTCCAGGTGCCCGACGTTGGACTTGACGGAGCCGATCCTCAGCGGCGCCGCGCGGTCGGCACCGCCCAGCACCGCGCCGACGGCGTTGGCCTCGATCGGGTCGCCGAGGGGCGTCGCGGTGCCGTGGCACTCGATGTAGTCCACGAGGTGCGGGGCGATGCCCGCCCGCTGGTAGGCGGTGCGGAGCATCTTCTCCTGCGCCTGCGGGTTGGGCGCCGTCATCCCGTTGCTGGGGCCGTCGTTGTTGGAGGAGCTGCCCTTGATGAGGCAGTACACCGGCAGGTCGCGCTCCAGCGCCACGCTCAGCGGGGCGAGCACGACGACGCCGGCGCCCTCGCCGCGGGTGGTGCCGTTGGCCCGGGCGTCGAAGGTCTTGCAGCGGCCGTCGGGGGAGATCGCGCCCAACTGGTCCATGGCGGTGTAGTAGTCGGGGACGAAGCTGAGGTTGACGCCGCCGGCCAGCACCAGGTCGCTCTCGCCCAGCTGGATCGACTGGCAGCCCACGTGCACCGAGACCAGCGATCCGGCGCAGGCGGCGTCGATCGCCATGCTCGGGCCCTGGAGGCCGAGGACGTAGGAGACGCGGTTGGCGATGATGCCGTCGTGGATGCCGGTCGCGGTGTGCGGGGTGATCTGGGCGTCGGGGCCGCGGTAGTGCGCCAGCGCGGCGTAGTCGTTCCAACAGGAGGCCATGAACACGCCGGTGTCGCTGCCCACGAGGCTGTGCGGCGCGATGCCCGCGTCCTCCAGCGCCTCCCAGCACAGCTCCAGGACCAGGCGCTGCTGCGGGTCCATCTGGACGGCTTCGCGGGGTGAGATGCCGAAGAACAGCGGGTCGAACCGGTCGATGCCGTCGATGAACCCGCCCCAGCGGACCCGGTCGCCCAGCAGCTCGCGGCGGGCGGCCGGCACCGGTCCGACGGCGTCGCCGCCCTCGACCAGCAGCCGCCAGAACGAGGACGGGTCCGGTCCGCCGGGGAAGCGGCAGCCGATGCCCACGATCGCGACCGGCTCGTGCGCGGGCTTGCGGCGCTCGGCGCCGGGGGCGGGCCCGGCGGCGCGCGGACCGTCGACGAGGGCGCGGGCCAGTCCGTCCAGGGTCGGGTACTGCCACATCCAGGTGGCCGGGACCTGCCAGCCGAGGTACTCGGACAGGGAGGCCGCCAGGTTCACCGACTTCAACGAGTCCAGCCCGTACCGGTGCATCGGCGCCCGGAGGTCCACCGAGGCCGCGGACACGTCCGACAGTTCGGCGAAGCGGGACAGCAGGAAATCCGTGACGTCGGTGATGTCTCGCGCTGCGCGCTCGTGGGGCATGGCGACTCCCTCAGCAGGGCGGATGGAATGGAGGACGGGGTTTCGCGGCCGGCCGGTCGGGGGGGACGCCGATTTCAGGGCAGCCGGAACCAGGGGGGCGGGGCACGGCGGGATCCGTCCGCCGCGCCGGGCTCCGCCGCGGAATCGGCGGGGCGGCGTGCGGACGGGGCCGGTGTTTCCGGAGTTCGCGCCCGGTGTGAACGGGAAGTCCGGTGAAGTGAACGGGAAATCCGGTGGAGCGAACGAGAAGTCGAGGGTGGGCGGCGTCCGGGCAGCGCCGGTCAGCCTGCCGGCACGGTAGTAGGTCTGTACATGACATGCAGGGGCGTGCGGTCGGGCAGCGCTGCTCCTCTCGTGGCAGGAGGAAGGACTCGGGGTGCCGACCGCGCGGCGCGGCAGGGCGGGGTGAGGGTCGGGTCTTCGGGGGTGTTCGAGTGGTCGCCGTCCAGCGGCTCACTGATCAGCGGCACACTGTGGAATTCTGGCCGACGCGTTCGGCTCCTGCCGGTCGGGCTGCCGGCCACTTCCGCTGCTGAGAATTCCGCAGCGCGGGTATGTTCATCCGCCCTCGGGGTGCGGAGAGGTGTGTCGACTACGCGTTCATCGATTCAAGGATCGCGTATTTCGACGGCCGGATGAAGCGCTGGCGGGATTTGATCGACAAAGTGTCCGATTCGATCTCCTCGGTGCGACAGGTGTACGAAGGTGTGGTGGGCGCCGAGGTCGGGTATAGGTCGACGGAAATCGGACGACCCCGGGGAGCTCCGACTCCCGGTATCATGCGCGCCGGGCGGGGTGGACAGCGGATGAGCGATCAATGCAAGCTGACCGCATGGCAGTTGAGAATCTTGATACGTCGTCAGCCGGTGCCGACAGCTCCTTAGCCGACTCTCTCCCGCGGCGCCGTGCGCTCGGCCGCGACCTCCCGGGCGGGCCCGCATGACCGCCACCGCGGTCGAGTCGGCCCGCCGGCCGGGACTGGCGCTCGGCGTGCTGGCCGGGGCGTTCGCCCTGGACGTGAGCGGTCTCGGCGTGCTCAACGCCGCCCTGCCGTCCGTCGGAGAGCGCTTCGACCTGGGGGAGACCACGCTCCAGTGGGTGATGACCGCCTACGCCGTCACCTTCGCCGGCTTCCTGCTGGTGGGCGGCCGGCTGGCCGACGTGCTCGGGCGGCGGCGGGTGTTCGAGGTCGGCGTCGCCCTGTTCACCGTGTCCGCGCTGGTCGGGGCGGTGGCCCCGAACACCGTGACGCTGCTGGGCGCGCGCGCCGTCCAGGGCATCGGCGCCGCCCTGTCGGGACCGGCCGCGCTGGGCCTGCTCACCGCGCTCTTCCCGGTCGGCCCGGCGCGCAACCGGGCGATCAGCGTGTACACGGCCGTCGGCGCCGTGAGCTTCAGCGGCGGGGTGCTGCTGGGTGGCGTCCTGACCCAGTTCTTCGGCTGGCGCTCGGTGCTCTGGTTCTCGGTGCTGATCGGGGTCGGCGTGCTGGCCGCGACCCGCGTCGGGCTGCCCGACGGCGCCGGTCACCGCGGCCGGCTGGACCTGCCCGGCGCGATCACCGGCACCCTCGGCCTCACCCTGCTCGTGGTCGGCGTGAGCAGCAGCGGCGCGACGGCGTGGACCGTGCTGGCCGCCGCGGCGGTCTTCCTGGTGCTGTTCGTCGTCCGGGAGCACCGCACCGCCGACCCGGTGCTCCCGCTCGGCCTCTTCCGGATCGCCTCGGTGCGGGACGCGAGCCTGTCGGCGTTCCTCCAGTACACGGGCTCGATCGGGATGCTGTTCTTCGCCCCGCTGTACCTCCAGGGGATGCTGCACTACTCGCCCTCCGAGTCCGGTCTGGCGCTGGTGCCGATGTCCCTGGCGGTGTTCCTCACCGCCAACTTCGTCACCGGCCGGCTGCTGGCCACGTACTCCCCGCGGACGCTGATGGCCGTCGGCCTGGTCCTGATCGGCGTCGGCACCGGGCTGTGGCTGGGCACGCCGCAGGACGGGAACTACGTGCTGCACGTGCTGCCCGGCCTGGTGGTCAGCGGCATCGGCCAGGGGCTGAACTTCCCCTCGATGACCACGGCCGGGCTCTCCGGCGTCCCGGAGCAGCAGCACGCCGTCGCCGGCGCGGTGAACGTCGTGATGCAGCAGATCGGCGCCAGCGCGGGCGTGGCGGTGATGGTCCTGGTCGCGGGGACCGGTTCGGACCAGCTCGGCGGCTACCACCTCGCCTACGTCGCCGCCGCCGTCGCCTGCGTGCTGGGCGCGGCCGTCATCGCCGTACGGCGGAAGGCCTGAGGACTCCCGCCCGGCCGACGGCCGGAGCGGCTCGCCGAGAGGCGGCCCCGGGGTGCGTGC
>NZ_JBHVET010000503.1:0-6602 GCF_042802135.1 Kitasatospora sp. NPDC057512 | reverse complement strand
TCCGGGTGGGGCCCATTTGTTTTTCCCATGCGCTTTCCGTCATTTGCTTTTCGCCATGACTTATCACACCCTGACTTATGTGTGGTTTATGTGAAGGAAAGTGTGAGATGGGGCTCATTGCCCATCTATAGGCCGTAGTTCGGGTTGCCCCTAGATTGAGGGGAGCCGCCCGAAAGGCTCCTCATGCGCAATCCCTCTCCCGCCGCCCCCACCGCCGTGGTCGGCGGCAGGCTCGCGGCCGTCGGCCGGTTCTGCTTCCGCCACCGCCGCTGGGTGCTCGGCCTGTGGGCCGTCGTCCTGGTGGTCGGCGTCCTGATCGGGGGCCGGGTCTTCGAGGGCTCGGTGGCCGGGGCCTCCTCCGCCAGCGCCGAGGCCGACCGGGGCGGCGCGGTGGTCGCCGCCGCCGACCCGGCCAAGGGCACCGTCACCGCCGTGGTGGACGGCCGGCCGGTGGACGATCCGGCGGTGAAGGCCGCCGTCGAGCGGGCCACCGCCGAGATCGCCGCCCTGCCCGGGGTCTCCTCCGCCCTCGACGCGTACGGCACCGGACCGGCTCCGGCCGCGCTGCGCTCCGCCGACGGGACGGCGAGCCTGGTCACCGTACGGATGGCCGACACCGCGAGCACCGCCCAGACCGACGCCGTCACCCGGCGGCTCGCGGCGCTGGACGGGGCGGGCGGCGCCCATGTCACGGTCGGCGGGGACCTGGTGCTCCAGCAGGAGGTCAAGAAGCAGACCGAGAAGGACACCCGGTTCGGCGAGCTGGTGACGCTGCCGCTCACGCTGATCGTCATGGTGCTGGTCTTCGGCGGGCTGGCGGCGGCCGCGCTGCCGGCGATCGGGGCGGTCGCCTCGGTGGGCGGTGCGCTGCTGGCGATGTTCGGGTTCAGCCGGATCATGGACATCGACACCAGCGTGCTGCCGATCGCCACGGTGCTGGGGCTCGGCCTCTCGATCGACTACGCGCTGCTCATGGTGAATCGTTTCCGCGAGGAACGCGGCCACGGCGCGGACATCGCCGCCGCCGTCGAACGGACCGCGGCGACCGCCGGACGCACCGTGGCCTTCTCCGGACTGACCGTGGCCGTCGCCCTCTCCGGCCTGTTCGTCTTCACCAGCCCGGTCCTCGGCGCGGTGGCCGCGGCCGGGGTGAGCGTGGTGGTGATCGCCGTCGCCGCCGCGCTGACCCTGATCCCCGCCCTGCTCGGCTTCGCCGGCGCGCGGATCAAGGCGCCCGCCGTGCCCGTGGCCGACGAGGGGTTCTTCAGCCGGACCGTGCGCCGGGTGCGCAAGCGGGCGGTCCTGGTCACGCTCGCCTCGGTGGCGCTGCTGATGGCGGCCGGGGCGCCGTTCCTCCACGCCGAGATGCGCAGCTCCGGCGCCGCCGTCCTGCCCGCCTCCTCGGCCGGGCGGCAGGTCGCCGAGACGATCGACCAGCGCTTCCCGCAGGCCTCGGCCGCGCCGATCACGGTCGTGGTCGAGGGCGGGGCGCCGGTGGCGCAGGCGTACGCGGACGAGGTGGTCGCCAAGCTGCCCGGGGTGAGCGGGGTTCGGGCCGTGTCGCCGGTGGGCGACGCGGTCTCCACGATCGACGTCCTGGTGCCCGGGGACCCGCAGGGCGGGCAGGCCCGGCAGGTGGTCGAGGAGCTGCGGGCCGACCGCGGCGGGCTGACCACCTACGTCACCGGCGGCGCGGCCTCGGTGGTGGACTTCCAGGACGAGCTGCTCTCGCGCGGACCGTGGGCGCTGGGCCTGGTCGCGGCCGGGACGCTGGTGCTGCTCTTCCTGATGACCGGCTCGGTGGTGATGCCGGTCAAGGCGCTGCTGATGAACCTGCTCTCGCTGGGCGCCTCGCTCGGCGCGCTCACCCTGGTGTTCCAGGACGGCTGGTTCAGCGGGCTGCTCGGGTTCAGCCCGACCGGCGGGCTGGAGACCTTCATACCGGTGCTGGTCTTCGCCTTCGCCTTCGGGCTGTCGATGGACTACGAGGTGTTCCTGCTCGCCCGGATCAGGGAGCTGACCCTGCGCGGGCACGGCTGTGTCCGGGCGGTGGAGCTGGGCGTGCAGCGCAGCGGTCGGATCATCACCTCGGCGGCGCTGCTGATGGTGATCGTCTTCGCCGGGTTCGCGCTCGGGGACATGCTCATGGTCAAGCAGATGGGCATCGCGCTGGCCGTCGCCGTCGCGGTGGACGCCACCCTGGTGCGGTGCCTGCTGGTGCCCGCCGCGATGAGCCTGTTCGGCGAGTTCAACTGGTGGGCGCCCGCCCCGCTGCGGCGGCTGCACCGGCGGTTCGGGCTGAGCGAGCACGTCGACCTGCCGGAGATCGGGGCCGTGCCGGAGACCGGGGCTGTGCGGGAGACCGGGGCTGTGCCGGAGACCGGGGCGGCGGCCGTTCCGGCGCCGCGGCCGGTGGTTCCGGCGGCGGAGATCGGGGCGGCGGTGGTCCCGGCGCCGCGGCCGGCCGACGGGGAGGCGACGGCCCGCGACGGCCTGGTCGGCTCAGCCCAGTCGGCGTAGCAGGTCGACCGCGGCGCGGAGCCGGTCCCGTTCGGCGGGGTCGAGGCGGGACTCGATGGCGGTGGCGATCCGGTGTTCGCGGCGGGCGCGCTGGTCGAGCAGGGCGGTGCGGCCGGCCCCGGTGGCGGTGACGAGCAGTTTGCGGCCGTCGGTGGGGTGGGGCTGCTGGACGACCAGCCCGGCCTCGGTCATCAGCGCGACGGTGCGGGCCATCGACTGGTGGCGGACCCGCTGGAGGGCGGCGAGTTCGGCGACCGTGCAGGAGCGCTCGTCGCGGACCAGCAGGCCGAGGACGGCGGCCTGGTTCTGCGGCAGTTCGTCGCTGTCGCGCAGGGAGCGGACCAGGCTGCCGAGGGCGGCGCGCAGGTCGGCGGCGAGTTCCAGGGTGTCCGGGTGCGGGGCTTCGCTGCTCATGGGGGAAGTCTATCGGCAAAATGTCCAGCACTGCTGTACAGCCTTGCTGTATGGTTTCGAGCATGCGAATCACCAAGTTCGGACATGCCTGCGTACGCGTCGAGCACGGCGGCAGCACGGTCGTCGTCGACCCCGGGAGCTTCACCGACCCCGCCGCCCTGGCCGGGGCGGACGCCGTCCTGATCACCCACGAGCACATGGACCACTTCGAGGAGTCCCGGCTGCGCGCCGCGCTGGAGGCCGACCCGGCGCTGCGGGTGTGGACCAACCGGGCCGTCGCCGACCAGCTGGACGGCGTGGCGCAGCGGGTCGGCGTGGTCGGCGAGGGCGACGCCTTCGAGGTCGGCGGGCTCGGCGTCTCGGTGCACGGCGAGTGGCACGCGGAGATCCACCGGGACATCCCGCGGGTGCGGAACATCGGCTTCCTCCTCGACGGCCGGCTGTTCCACCCCGGCGACGCGTTCACCGTGCCGCCGCACGCCGTGGAGACCCTGCTGCTGCCGATCGCGGCACCCTGGAGCAAGGCCTCCGAGGTGGTCGACTACGTCCGGGAGGCCGGGCCGCGCCGGGCGGTGCCGGTGCACGAGGCGGTGCTCAGCCCGATCGGGCTCGCCGTGCAGACCCGGCTGGTCGGGCCGGACGGGCCGGGGACGGGTGCGGAGCTGTTGGTGCTGGGGGAGGGCGAGAGCCTGGAGCTGGGCTGACCGGGCTCGTGCGCGACCGGGCCTGTGCTCGACCGGGCTCGTGCGCGACCGGGCCTGTGCTCGACCGGGTCCGGGCTTCGCGGGGTTTGGGCCGGCCGGGCCTCTGCTGACGGGGCCAAGGGGGCACCGGTAGCCTGACGCCATGCTGAAGATCGGACTGACGGGCGGCATCGGCGCGGGCAAGAGCGAGGTGTCCCGGCTGTTCGCCGCGCGTGGCGCGGTGATCGTGGACTCCGACGTGATCGCCCGCGAGGTGGTCGCCCCCGGGACGGACGGTCTGGCGGCCGTGGTCGCCGAGTTCGGACCGCAGGTGCTGCGGGAGGACGGCTCGCTGGACCGTCCGGCGCTCGGCGCGGTCGTGTTCGCCGACCCGGAGCGGCTGAAGGCGCTGAACGCGATCGTCCACCCGCTGGTACGGACCCGCTCCGCCGAGCTGGAGGCGGCGGCCGCGCCGGACGCGGTCGTGGTCCACGACGTGCCGCTGCTGGCCGAGAACGGCCTGGCGCCGCTGTTCGACCTGGTCGTGGTGGTGGACGCGGCCGACGACGTGCGGCTGGACCGGCTGGTGCGGCTGCGCGGGATGGCCGAGGAGGAGGCCCGGGCCCGGATGGCCGCGCAGGCCTCCCGGGACGACCGGCTGGCGATCGCGGACCTGGTGATCGACAACGGCGGCGGCCTGGCGGAGCTGGAGGCGCGGGTGGACGGGGTCTGGGCGGAGCTGGTGCGGCGCGCGGCGGCCTGACGCCGGGTCGGTCCCCGGAGGTCGATCGGGGCGGCCGGCGGCCGGCGGCCGTCGCCCGGCGGACCGAGTGGCCGTCGGACCGAGTGGCCGGGAAGGGACTGGTGGAAGGCTCCGGCGGGAGGGGAGCATGGCGGGATGGATGATCGTTTCTCGCCCGCGCCGCCTCTCGCCGGACAGCCTCCCGTCGGACGACCTCCCGCCGGACAGCCACTCGTCGGAGCGCCCGTGGTCGAACGGCTCGCTCAGTACGGCCGCGCCGAGCAGGATGAGATCCTCGGCCCCGGGGACGACCCGTACGGCGTCGCGTACACGGGGTTGACCTTCCGCCCCAAGGAGATCCACTTCGGCGTCCGGGCCGCCGACGGCCGGCTCGTCGCCCACACCGGGCTGCTGCCGCTGCCGCTCACCGTGGGCGGCACCGACCTGGCCGTGATGGGCGTCGGCGGGGTCTGCGTCGCGCCCGACCGGCGCCACGGCGGCCTGGCGCAGGCCGTGGTCGGGGCCGCCCTCGACCACGCGCGCACGCTCGGCCACCGGTACGCGCTGCTGTTCTGCCGCCCGCCGCTGGCCGCGTTCTACCGGGGGCTCGGCTTCCGGGAGGTGGCCGAGGGGGTGACGGTGGAGCAGCCGGAGGGACGGCTGGCGGAGATGCCGCTGCGCACCATGTGGGCGCCGCTGGCCGCCGGGGCCGGCTGGCCGGAGGGGCCGGTGCGGCTGCGGTCGCTGCCGATGTGAGACGCGCTCGGGTACGAGGCGCGCTCAGGTGCGGGGCCTGATCAGGCCGTTGTCACGGTTGCGAACGGGGTGCCCGCGTCCGCGTCCGCGTGCGCCACGGCGGCGCCGGCCAGGGCGCGGATCATGGGGTGCGCCCGGGTGCCGTCGCCGGCCAGCTCGGGCTGGAAGAGCGAGGCCAGGAAGAACGGGTGGCCGGGCAGCTCCAGGACGCGCACCCCGCCCGACCCGTCCGCGCCGCTGAACCGCAGGCCCTGCGCGGAGAGCCGCTCCAGGTACGCGCCGTTGAGGCCGTACGCGCAGTGGTAGCGCTCCAGGGTGCTGGTGGCGCCGAGGACCCGCTCGGCGAGGCTCCCCGGGGTGATGGTGACGGCCCCCTCGTGGCCGACCAGCGAGCAGGCCAGCGGGGCGATCACCTGCTGGTCCGCGTCCGGGTGGTCCTCGCCATGGACGGCCCCGGCCAGGCCGCAGACGTTCCGGGCGTACTCCAGCACCGCGTGCTGGAACCCGGCGCAGGTGCCGAGGAAGGGGATGCCGCGCTCGCGGGCGGTCCGGACGGCGGCCAGCGCGCCCGCCTCGCTGCGGTACGGGCTGCCGGGCAGCAGCCAGACCGCGTCGAAGCCGTCCAGGGCGCCGGGCTCGGCGGCGTCCCCGGTCGGGATCCAGTAGGCGTCCAGGACGAGGTGGTCGTGCTCGGCGAGGGCGTCCAGCAGGCCCGGGATCCGGGCGTGCGAGCGGACGGCGGGGGAGCGGTCGCCCACCAGGGCGACCCGCGGGGTCGGATGCGTCATGCGGCTATCCTGACCCCGCACCCGAGATCAGCGCCAACGATGATTCCTTAAGCTTCGATCAGATCGGTTGATGCCCGCCGTGGACCCGCAGCAGCTGCGCACCTTCGTCACCGTCGCCCGCCTCGCCTCCTTCTCGGAGGCGGCGCGGGAGCTCGGCTACACCCAGTCCGCGGTCTCCCAGCAGATCGCCGCGCTGGAGGCGGACCTCGGGACCGCGCTGCTGCTCCGCCGCCCGGTCGGCCCGACCGGGGCCGGGCAGCGGCTGCTGGAGCACGCCGCGCCGCTGCTGGTCCGGCTGGAGGCGGCGCGCGCCGACGTCGCGCGCCTGGCGGGCGCCCCGAACACCCGGCTGGTGCTCGGGGCCACCGCGCTGGCGGTCGGTGCGACGCTGGGGCGCGCGCTCGGCGAGGTGCGCCGGGCGTACCCGAGGGTGGAACCGGTGGTCCGGGTCCTCGCCCAGGACGTGCTGCCCGCCCAGGTCGCCACCGGCGAGGTCGACCTCGCCCTGATCGACGGACTGGCCGCGCCCAGCGACCCGCTGCCGCTGCCCGACGTCGGCCCGCTGCGCACCGTCGCGGTGGCCGAGCGGCCGGTCGCCGTCGCGCTGCCCGCCGGCCACCCGCTGGCCGGCCGTGCCGGGCTCGCGCTCGCCGACCTCTCCGCCGCCCGCTGGCTGGACGCCCCCGACCTCACCCCGCC
>NZ_JBHVET010000502.1:0-6617 GCF_042802135.1 Kitasatospora sp. NPDC057512 | reverse complement strand
GGCGGGCACCACCCCGCCCGTCCGCGCCGACTCCCCCTCGCCACGCCCCCGGTAGAGTGAGCGCACGCCTCACCGCACAGGAACCGGAGACGGCCATGGCCAGCTACAGCTCGCACAAGGACGACTTCCGCAAGCGGCTCCGCCGCATCGAGGGCCAGATCCGTGGCCTCCAGCGCATGGTCGAACAGGACACCTACTGCATCGACGTCCTCACCCAGGTGTCCGCCGCCAGCCGCGCCCTCCAGTCCTTCGCCCTCCAACTCCTCGACGAGCACATCGAATGCTGCGTCCGGGACGCCATCGCCGAGGGCGGCCAGGAGGCGAGCACCAAGATCCGCGAGGCCAACCAGGCCATCGCCCGCCTGGTCAGGTCCTGACCGCGCTTCAGCCCCTCGGGGTCGCCACCGTTACGGGGTGGGGGTATCGCCGGGGCATTCCGGGAGGGGATCAGCCGTGTCCGCGATCGAGTTCGTCCGCCGCCTGGACGGCCTGGTCTACCGCTTCGACCTGAACGGCACCGCCCACGGCCGCCCGTCCTACCGGCGGCGGGACCTGGAGCTGTGGTGCCGGTGGACGCCGGAGCGCGGCTGGTGCGTCGTCGACGCCGAGGGAGTGCCCAACTCCGGCCCGCTGCTGGGCGAGGACCGGCACCGGGAGCTCCCGCCGACCGGGCCGTGGCGCAGCTGGAAGGCCGGCCGGTCGTACCTCTACGACCTGCGCCGCGTCGACGGGCACCCGGACGACACCGCGCCCTGAGGCGTACCGCCCTCAGACCCGGTCGAGCGGGAGGTGCGGGCCGTCCGGCAGCTCGACCGCGACGGCGTCGCCGGGCCGGACCGGGCCGCCGGTGCGGACGACGCCCATGATGCCGGCGCGCCGGACGATCGTGCCGTCCTCGGCGCGGCCGACGACCTGCTTGAGCAGGCCGGGCCGGTAGGCCTCGATCTGGGCGCACGGGTTGCGCAGGCCGGTGATCTCCACCTCGGCCTCCGGGCCGATCCGCAGCACCGCGCCGACCGGCAGGCCGAGCAGGTCGACGCCCTCGGTCGTGATGTTCTCGCCGAGGGCGCCCGGCGCGACGTCGAAGCCCGACTCGACGAGTTCGGTGAGCAGTTCGCGGTGGATCAGGTGGACCTGGCGCAGATTGGGCTGCGCCGGATCCTGGGCGACCCGGGACCGGTGCCGGACCGTCACCCCGGAGTGCACATCCCCCTCGACGCCCAGGCCGGCGAGCAGGGTGATGCCGTCCCGGTTCGGCTTGGTGAACGAGTACTCGGCGTTGCTGCTGACCGCCACCACGGTGCCGCTCATGTTCCGGATCCTCCTCGCGGACGTACGTTCGATCGCAGGGGCAGCATAGCCGCCGCTTACGACCGCCCCCCGATGATGGAACCGGGGGAACTCAGGACCGGCCGACCGCGTGCGCCGGCCGGTCCGCGTGCGCGCGCTCGTCCGCGGCGGCGAGCCACAAGTACACGGGTGCGAGCCCGAGTTCGATCCCCATCAGCACCAGCTGGAACCAGTGCGGCCGGCCGTCCGCGACGAGCGACAGCACCCGCGCGAGGCCGCCCAGCAGGAGGACCGCCGCCAGCCACCGCACCGCCGGGGCGGGCACCGGCGCCTGCCGGGCGGCGCGGATCCAGGCCGCCCCGTACCCGGCGAAGACCGCGCCCATGAAGCGGCCGAAGCTGCCGACCGTCGGGCCGGCGTCCGCGATCCCGGGCATCGCGGCGTTCCCCAGCAGGATGTGGAGGAAGCCGATCGCCACGCAGGCGATCCCCATCGTCCACGCGAGCACCCGCAACGCCTTGGCCATGGCCCGTCCACCCCTCACGGAGGTCTGGTTGACACGTGTCTACTACGTTGCCCACCACGCTAGCGCCGACTGGTAGACACGTGTCAAGTAGCCTGGCCCGCATGCCAGTCCACGAACGGCGCCGCCGGCTCTCCCCCGCCGAGCGACGCGCCCAGCTGCTCTCCGTCGGTGCCCGGCTGTTCGCCGAACGGCCGTACGAGGGGGTGCTGATGGAGGAGGTCGCCGAGCAGGCCGGGGTCTCCCGCGCCCTGCTCTACCGGCACTTCGCGAGCAAACACGAACTCTTCGCCGCGGTCTACCGGGAGGCCTCCGCCGACCTGCTCGCCAGGAGCCGGTTCGATCCGGCCGACACCCTGGTCGAGCAGCTGGTCGAGGGCATGGACGCCCACCTCGACTACTTCATCGCCAACCGGCACGCGGTGCTCGCGGCCAACCGCGTACTGGCCGGGGACCAGGTGATCCAGACCATCATCACCGAGGAGCTCGACATCCTGCGCGGCCGGTTGCTCGGCGTCCTCCCGCTCGCGGACGAGCGGGCGCGGCGGGCGGTGTCGCAGGTCCTGCGCAGCTGGCTGGTGTTCGTCCGGGTGCTGGTCATCGACTGGCTGACCGAGGAGAGCTGCACCCGCACCGAGCTGCGGGACGCCTGCATCGGCGCCGTGCTGGGCGCACTCCGGCCGTTGCTGCCCGTCGATCCGGCACCCGACCGGGGACACCGAGGGCATACCATCGGGACGTAAGGGGAGAAGCTCCACAAGCGCCCAATTCCTCATGAATATATGACAATTGGATGCTCCGACTCCCCTCGACCAGCCGGACCTCCGAACCCCGCGAAGGGACCCATGGACTCCGCCGCAGCCGACACCCGGACCACCCTCCCCCCACTCCACCGGCTCCCCACCACCCCCGCCCAGCCGCCCCACCCCACCACCCTCCCGGACGGCACCCCCGCGTGGCTGATCACCCGCTACCACGACGTCCGGCAGGTCCTCGGCGACCCCCGGGTCACCCGGGCCGACCTGCATGACGTCGGCACCGCGGGCGCCACCGCCGACGTCGCCGCCAACCCCGCGTCCCTGTTCAACCAGGACGGCCCCGCCCACCGCCGGCTGCGCGGCACCGCCCAACGGGCCTTCACCCCGCGCGCCATCGCCGGCTGGCAGCCGTGGGTCGCCGCGGCCGTCCAGCAGTCCGTGGACCGGCTGGTCGCCGCCGGTCCGACGGCCGACCTCGTCCCCGCGTTCGCCCGGCCGGTGCCGTTCGCCGTCACCACCCGGCTGATGGGGCTCGACGGGGACGGGCCGGACCACCTGGACGAGGAGCGGCTGCAGCGCTGGACCCGCGCCCTGCTCGCCCAGGGCGAGGACCAGGGCGACGAGCAGAACGGCGGGCAGCAACCGGGCGCGGACCCCGACCACGCCGACACCCTCGCCGAATTCGGCTCCTTCATGGGCGAGTTGGTCGCCCGTCGGCGCCGCGAGCCGGGCGACGACCTGGTCAGCCGGCTGGTCCGGGCCGCCGACCAGGACGGCGGCGTCCCCGAGGAGTCCCTCGTCTTCCTGGTCGCCGGACTCACCGCCAGCGGCAACGAGAGCGTCGCCGGCGCCCTCGCCAACGCCCTGGTCTACGTGCTCGGCGAACGCCCCGAGCACTGGCCGCGCCTCGCCGACCCGGACACCGCCGAGCGCACCGCCGAACGGCTGCTGCACTACATCCCGCTCGGCGACGACGAGGCCACCATCCGCCGCACCACCGCGCCGGTCGAGGTCGGCGACGTGACCATCCCGGCCGGCTCGGTCATCGCCGTCAGCCTCGGCAGCGCCAACCGCGACCCGGCCGTCTACCCCGAGGGCCTCGACGCCGACCTGGGCCTCCCGCTCCCCGCCCCGACCCTCGCCTTCAGCTCCGGCCCGCACTACTGCATCGGCGCCTGGCGGGTCCGGCTGGAGATGCGGGAGTCCCTGCACCGCCTCGCCACCGCCCTGCCGGGCCTGCGCCTCACCACCCCGGTCGCGGACCTCACCTGGCAGCTCGGCGGCACCACCCGGAGCCCGGCCCGCCTCCCCGTGGACTGGTAGCCGGTACCGGCGGTCGACCGCCCGGCCTCAGCCGTCGGGCAGGGCGGCCGGCCACCGCCCCCGGCTCAGCCGAACAGCCCCTCCCCCAGCGTCCCGCCCTCCGGCGCGCCCGGCAGGACGTAGGCCACCGCCGAGGCCGTGTGCTCGATGAAGGCGTTGAGGGCGTCGCGCGCCGCCAGCCGGTTCTGGACGCGGGTGAACTGGGCCGGGTCGCGCATGAAGGCGCAGAACAGCAGGCCGCGGTCGCCCGGGCCGTCGTCGTAGTTGTAGCCGCGCCGCAGCATCCGGGCGCCGCCGTCCAGCCGGGGGCTGGAGAGGCGGACGTGCGCGGTGGCCGGGATGAGGTACGAGCCGTCCGGGTTCTTGGCGTAGATGTCCGGTTCGTCGTGCTCGGCCGTGCCGGTGAGCGGGGCGCCGTCGCCGGCCCGGCGGCCCATCACCTGCTCCTGCTGGGCCCCCGGGAGGGCGGCGAAGGCGGCGGTGTCCATCCGGATCCGGCGGTAGACCAGCACCGTCCCGTGCTCGTACGGCCCCGGCGGGCCCCAGACCCACTGCCCGCTCTCGGTGCCGTCCGGGTTCGCCGTGCCGTCCTTGAAGCCGAACAGGTTGCGCGGGGTGGCGCCGCCGGCCGTCCGGGCCAGGAAGCCGGACTGCGTCCACCGTGCCGTCGCGCCCGCCGCCCGGGCCGCCGCGTCGACCTGCTCGGCCACCACGGACAGCGGCCAGCGGTCGGCCGCGCACAGCTGGACCACCAGGTCGCCGCCGCCGCGCGCCGGGTCGAGCCGGTCCCCGGGGAAGGCGGGCAGCTCGGTCAGCAGGGCCGGCGGAACGTTCAGCCCCAGCCGGGCGGCGAGGCCCGGCCCGACGCCCACCAGGCCGGTGAGCCGGGCCGGTTGGCCACCCTGCAGCCGGGCGTCGGCCGGGCTGCCGCCGGTCGCCCCGGCCAGCACCCGGGTCAGCTCGCCGAGCAGGCCACGCAGGGCGGCCCGCCCGTCCGAGGTCGCGGCGGGCGCCAGGTCGAGGGCCAGCAGCTGGGTGGCCGGCTGTTGCGCGGCCGTCACCCCGGCCTGCCGTTCGCCGTGGAAGGGGACGGCCGGCGGCTCCGGTGCCGCCGCCGACCGGCCGCCGCGGCCACTCCCCCGGACGCCGCCGGTGCCCAGGGCCAGTGCCGTGACCCCCGCGCCGAGCCCGGCGGCCACCACCGCCCCGCCCGCGAGCAGCCCCCTTCGATCCACCCCGGCGCCCCGCGCGGTCGGTGGCTGGTCCTGCGCCTTTCCGGTTTCGGCATGCATGGGCGACATTGGAGACGATAGAACACGCCGTATGCAACTTTTGACCACACGTCACCCGCGGTCCGGCACGACGCCCCCACCCGGCCCCCGTATCGCCAGGCGCCTGCCCGCCCTGCTCGCCGCCGCCGTCCTGGCGCTGGCCGGCTGCTCCTCGGGCGGCTCGTCCTCCTCCGACGCCAAGCACCCGGACGGCACGGTGATCCGCGTCCCGCAGCACTTCCCGACCATCCAGCAGGCCGTGGACGTCGCCCGCGAGGGGGACACCGTGCTGGTCGACCCGGGCACCTACCGGGAGAGCGTGCGCCTCACCAAGCCCCGGATCGTGCTGCGCGGCACCGACCGCAACACCGTGGTGCTGGACGGCGGCCTGCGGCTGGTCAACGGCATCACCGCCTCCGGCCCCGGCTCGGTGGTGGAGAACCTCACCGTCCACGGCTACCTCGCCAACGGCGTGCTGTTCACCGGCGTCACCGACGAGAAGCTCCAGCAGCACGGCGCCGGCGGCTCCGCCTACAACCCGCTGGACACGGTGCGCTTCCCGGTCGTCCAGGGCTTCCGCGCCAGCAGTGTCACCGCGTACAACAACGGCCTGTACGGGATCTACGCCTTCGACGCCCGCGGCGGCGTCATCGAGGACTCGTACGCCTCCGGGGGCGCCGACTCCGGGATCTACGTCGGCCAGTGCAAGCCCTGCGACACCCTGGTGCGGGGCAACACCGTCGAGCGCAACGCCGTCGGCATCGAGATCACCAACGCCTCCGACGGGCTCACCGTGGTCGGCAACCGGGTCACCGGCAACCGGGTCGGCGTCACCGTCAACTCCAACGACCTCGAAGCCCTCGCCCCGCAGCACGGCGCGGTGATCGTGGGCAACGTCGTCACCGACAACAACGCCACCGACACCCCCCAACAGGCCGACGGCGCCTACGGGATCGGGATCGGGATCGGCGGCGGCACGGCGAACCAGGTGCAGCGCAACCTGGTCCAGGGCAACCGCGCGGCCGGCATCGTGATCACCGACCCGCCCGGGCACCCGGCGAGCGGCAACCGGATCGAGGGCAACCGGGCCACCGGCAACGGCACCGACCTCGTGCTGGCCTCCGTCGACCCGGGCAACTGCTTCACCGGCAACCAGCCGGCCGTCCAGAGCCCGGACGGCCTGGAGACGCTGGCGGGCTGCGCCGCCCAGGGCCGGAGCGCCCCGCCCTTCGGCCGGACCAGCCCCGTCCAGGCGCCGCCCGGCATCCCGTTCAGCCAGGTGCCCGTCCCGCCCGCGCAGCCCTCGCTGCCGGACCCGACCGCGCCCGGCCGCCCGGCGACCGACCTCCCGGGGCCGGTCGACCCCGGCGCCTACCCGCTGCCGGAGTCCGCGGACGCCGTCCCGAAGCACTGACCCGGCCGCACCGGGCGGGCCCGCGGACTCCTGCTCCC
>NZ_JBHVET010000501.1:0-6619 GCF_042802135.1 Kitasatospora sp. NPDC057512 | reverse complement strand
AGGCCGCGGATCCGCGTGCTGCCCCGGCTGCGGCTCCGTGCGTCGCACCGGCTGCCGCGGTCGCCGCCCTCGCCGCACTCGCAGGGTGACGGCGAGGGCGATCGCTCGGGAGAAGGCCAGGGCCAGGGCGGCACCCGGCACGCCGAGGGCGGGCAGCGGCCCCGGGCCGAGGATCAGCAGGGGGTCGAGGAGGAGCAACAGCGCGTTGGAGAGCAGGGCGATCCGCATCGGGGTGCGGGTGTCGCCCGCGCCCTTGAACAGGTCGTCGGCGACGCGCTGGCCGACGAAGAGCGCGAAGGCCGGGAACGCGACGGCGAGGTAACCGGCGGCCTGTTCGGCGGCTTCGCCGTCCAGGAAGGCGCCCGCCAGCCGGTCGCGCAGCAGGAAGCCGCCCGCCTCGGCTCCCCTCGCTCGGCTGCGGCCCTCTCGACCTGCCTCGAATAGAGATACATCGTTTCGAGGCACATCGACAAGAGGTAATATGACGACTCCACAGGGCGCACTCCGACCGAAGGGCTCCAGCCGTGTTGACGCTCGCGATCCTCGGTTTCCTGTACGACCAGCCGCTTCACGGCTACGAGCTCAAGTCCCGGATCACCGGACTGACCGGTCATGTCCGACCGGTGAGCGACGGCGCGCTCTACCCCGCCATCGCCCGGCTGGAGAAGGCCGGACTGCTGCACCGCCGCACCGAACCGGGCAGCGGCGCCGCACCGCGGCAGACGCTGGAACTGACGACGCAAGGGCGGGCCGAACTGCTGCGCCGGCTGGCCGACCCGGAGCAGGCCGAGATCACCGACCAGATCCGCTTCTTCACCGTCACCACGTTCCTGCACCATCTCGCCGACCCGCACCGGCAGGCCGCCGTGCTCCGCCGCCGACTGGCCTTCCTGGACGCTCCGAGCAGCTTCTTCTACGACGGGACGGGGCAGCCGGTGACCGCCGAGCGCGAGCCGAACCCCTTCCGGCGCGGGATGCTGCTCGTCGCCCGGGCCTCCACGGCGGCCGAGCGGGCCTGGCTGACCGGGACCATCGCGGAGCTGGAACAGCCAGGCGGGGCGGAGCTCTCGGAAGGCTAGGCCGACCAGGCGATTCGGGAGCGAAAACGAAGGCGCGAACCCCTGCCGAACGGCAGAGCGAAGAGCCGGATTCAGGCCGTTCCGCATCTGGCTCTCCCCCGCCCCGGCATCGCTATGATGATCCGCCTCACGTCCTCGGCGTCCCCCTCCGCGGCGTGACCCGCCACCGCGCCCCGCCGTCCCCCTGGAGGCCGCCGTGCCCATGTCCGAGACCGCGGTCGAGGCCGCAGTCCACTCCGCGCCGCTGAAGCGGGACGACATTCCCGGCTGGTTCTTCAGCCTCGACCGGGCCGCCTTCAGCCACCTGCTGTCCGCCCAGACCGCGGCCGGCGTCACCGGCGACATCCTGGAGCTCGGCAGCTACCTCGGCCGCAGCGCCGTCCTGCTCGGCGACCACCTGCAGCCGGGTGAGCGGCTGACGGTCTGCGACCTGTTCGACTCCGAGGCGGGCGACGCCGAGAACGCCGCCGAGATGAACATGTCCTACCGCAGGACCCTCACCCGCAGCGCCTTCGAGGCCAACTACCTCGCCTTCCACGGCGAGCTGCCCGAGATAGTGCAGGCCCCGACCTCGGTGCTGGCCGACGGCCGCGTCCGGGCGGACAGCTGCCGCTTCGTCCACGTCGACGCCTCCCACCTCTACGAGCACGTCTCCGGGGACATCGCCGTGGCCCGGGCCGCACTCGGCGAGAACGGCGTGGTCGCCCTGGACGACTACCGCTCCGAGCACACCCCGGGCGTCTCCGCCGCGGTCTGGGAGGCGGTCTTCACCGGCGGACTGCGGCCGGTCCTGCTCACCCCGATGAAGTTCTACGGCACCTGGGGCGACGCGGCGGCCGCCCAGGCGGTCCTGCGGGAGCGCGACTGGCCGGCCGAGGGGTACACCGTCGACGAGGACACCATCGCCGGCGCCCGGGTGATGCGCCTCAACTACCAGGTCAAGGGCCCGGTCCAGCGCTCCACCTCACGGCGGCTCGCCCTGGAGCTCCTGCCCCCGGTCGCGACCAAGGCCACCCGCCGGATGCTCCGGACGCTGCGCGAACGCCGCGCCGTGCCCCCGCTCCCGAGCGCCTGACGCCTCGCGCGCCGGGGCCCGCTCCGCACCGGCCGGGCCGGGCGCCGGCTTCGTCCCGTACACGGCCCTGTTCTCCCGAAGCCACGGCGAAGCGCGCCCCGCAATCGGAGTGGCGCTCGGCCAGGGAGAGTGAGGCGGGTCCGGGGACACTTGGGCCGACCCGGAGGGCGGCGAAGTCGATGTGGGCCTGTTCGACGGCTTCGGGGCGCGCCCCGCGCTTGGCGTGCTCGGCCGGCGCCCGGTGGATGCTCGCGACGGAGCCGTTCCGTCCCTTCCGCCGGCCGACGGGGATGATCAGGTCGGGCCGGATCTGCTCGACGGACCGCCGCCCGCGCGGCACCGCAGGACGGCGTGCACCGCGTCGTCGGTGACGACGGGCGGTCGGCCGCCGTGCCTGCCCTTGCGGGCCGCGGTGTCGAGCCCTTCGAGGGTGGACGCGCGGCCGTTCTCCCGCGCCGCCCGCAACGCCTCCTCGAAACGGGGCGGACTCGCACCCGGGCCCTGATCCCCTCCCTGAAGACCTTCCCCCTCCGGATGCCGTGCCCCGCGAGCGGCACGGCGAGCCGGGCCGGAGGTCGCGCTTCGGACAGGCCTGCCGACGGGGTCCGGCACCCCGTGATCGATCTTGCTCGCGTACGGGACCGCTTGCGAGAGGGCGCCCCCAGTGGACACCTAGTCCAGATTGGATATAACGTCCAATTCAGGAGGAGTCCCGATGCGAGCAACGGATCGGCTCGGCCGCCCGCCACGAACTGACCCCGCCTGCCCGATGATCACCATGCTCAGCGTCGGCCCCGGCAGCCACCGGCAACAGCCCAGTCGATGACAGCAGAGCCACTCGAAAGAGAACCGCAATGACGACCCCCTCCGGCGACACCCCCGCGCTCCCCACACTCACGAGCGACGACTCGACCCGTCCCGGCGATGACGGGTGCATGAAGTTCGAACTGGTCGAAGTATTCGGGAATGAGCCGCTCACCGGAGGACCGCTCGGAGTGGTCACGCGCGGTGCCGCCTATGACGATGCGCTGATGCAACGCCTGGCGGCCCGCCTGGCCATGCCGGAAACCGTCTTCCTGCGCCGGGGCGACGGAGGAGAGGTGGAGGTGCGGATCTTCACCCCCTATGTCGAGCTGGACTTCGCAGGTCATCCCCTTGTGGGAGCAGCCGCAGTGGCAGTGCGACAGGGCCTGGCCCGGCCCGGCCGGGTGGCGCTGCGCACTCGGGGCGGAATCGTTCACGCGCAGGTGGGGCCGACGGGGGAAAGTGCGGTATTGGAGGAACGGGCCTGTCAGGTGGGTCCGCCCATCGCTCCGGATCTCGTATGCGAAGCGGTTGGGCTCGCTTCGGACGCGGCAGTGGGGCCCGTGAGACTGGCATCGGCCGGACTCGGGTTCGCCTGCCTCCCGGTGAGCGCCGCCGATCTGGAGTCGACCGAGGCTCTGCCGCACAGGGTTGCGGCGCTCGCCGAGAAGGCGCCCGGACTGGCCGGCGCTTTCGGGGTGGCCGTGTTCGTTCCGCGATTGCCCGAAGTCCGCGCCCGGGTCTTTGTTCCCGAGCCGGTTTGCGCGGAAGACCCCGCCACAGGCTCGGCCGCACTGGCCATGGCCGGATGGCTGGCGCACGCGGGGCCGACGGGCGAGCCCCTGGCGTTCGACATCGTCCAGGGCACCGCCGAACTCGGCTTCTCCAGATTGCGGGTGGAAGTCCGCCGGAATGCCGATGGGGACATATTCGCGAGCGTCGGCGGCGGGGTGCGCACCTTGCTGAAAGGGCAGCTCATGGCGGGCAAGAAGGTCGACCGGACCTGAGAACTGCCCACCCGGCGATTCACGTGACGGCAGTCGAGCCGGGGCGCTGACCCCGCCTGCCGTGCTGGAGCGTCACAGCATTTAGCCGATATTCGTATTAGCACCTTTCATATCTTCGACACTTCTTCACTCTCGCGAGTGAATCTCACTTAAAGATTTGCCCACGGAACGTTAAAGAGCGCATAGTGGTGGCACCTCAGTTCGGTCTGGTAAGCACCAAGTTCAGGCAAAGTCATCCCCAGTGAGGAGAAGACCTTGTTCCACGGAAACACGGCAACGGACAGCCCCGGGCAGCGGCTGCGCGCGGAGATCGCGGGCCCGGGGGCGACGCCGCTGATCGGCGTCTACGACATGTACTCGGCCTCCATCGCGGCCGAGCACTACGACGGCATGTTCGTCTCCGGCTTCGGCTTCGCGGCCTCCTACTACGGGCTGCCGGACATCGGTTTCATCGCCTGGCCCGACATGGTGGGCTTCGTCGAACGGCTGCGCGGGGCGTTCCCCCGGCACCACCTGCTGGTCGACATCGACGACGGCTACGTCGACCCGGAGGTGGCCTGCCACGTCGTGCGCAAGCTCGAACGGATCGGCGCGTCGGGCGTGATCCTGGAGGACCAGAAGCGGCCGCGCCGCTGCGGGCACGCGGACGGCAAGCTGGTGCTCCCGCTGGAGGAGTACCTGGAGAAGCTGGAGCTCGTCCTCGCCAACCGGACGGACCTGGTGGTGGTCGCGCGCACCGACGCCACCGAGGAGGCCGACATCCTGCGCCGGGCCCGGGCGCTCGCCGCCACCGACGCCGACGTGGTGCTGGTGGACGGCGTGCGCAGCGAGGAGTGGATCCGCCGGATCCGCCGGGTGGTCGGCGACAAGCCGCTGCTGTTCAACCAGATCGCGGGCGGCAAGTCGCCCCGGCTGTCGCTCTCGGAGCTGTCGGCCCTGGGGGTGGACGTGGCGATCTACAGCACCCCGTGCCTGTTCGCCGCGCACCGGGCGATGGACGACGCCCTGGCCGAGCTGAAGAGCGCCGACGGGCGGCTGCCCACCCCGTCCGGGGGGCGCGAGCAGGTCGGCGTGCGGGAGTCCACCGAGCTGCTGGAGCGGAACATCTCGCGCCCCAACGGGCTGATGGCGGTGACGGCATGAGGGCCGGGCAGCTCAGGCCGGCCCGGCCCTCGTCGGCCCTGCCCTCGCCCGGCCAGCCCTCGTCGGCCGCCGTTCTGCGGGCCACCGCACTGGGGTTGGCCGGGGCCTGCGCCCTGCTCGCGGGGGCCACGGCGCCCGCGGCCGCCGGCGGCGGGCTGATCACGGTCGTGGACAACTCCAACGCCGACTCCTGGCTGGAGATCGACCGGACGGCCAACCTCCAGAACGGCAGCGGCTCCGCGGGCAGCGACCACGACGGCGCCGGCTCGCTGGTGGGCGGCCTGCTCGGCCCGGGTTCCTCCTCCGGGCCCTCGCTCCGCCCGGTGACGGGAGGCGGCCCGTGACCGACCGCCTGGCGCGCCCGGAGCAACCACCAGGGCTCCGGGCGCGCGGGGAACGGGACCACGAGGTGCCGGCGCCCGAAGTACGGGCGCAGACGCAACACGGCTCCGGGCCCCGCTCCCGAAGACTGCTGCCGCGCTGGCTGGACCCGTACATGGCGGCGCTGGCCGGGACGGTCGGGCTGGCCGCACTGTTCCCGGCCTCCGGCGCCTCGGCGCGGGTCGCCGAAGTGGCCTGCGACCTCGCGGTGGCACTGCTGTTCTTCCTCTACGGCGCCCGGCTCTCCACCCGCGAGACCCTGGCCGGGCTGCGCCACCTGCGGCTGCACGGGCTGGTGCTGGCCACCACCTTCGTTCTCTTCCCGCTGCTCGGCGCGGCCACCGCGCTGCTCACACCCGTCCCGCTCACCGGGCCGTTGCAGACCGGGGTGCTGTTCCTCTGTCTCGTGCCCTCGACGGTGCAGTCCTCGGTGGCGCTCACCGGCGCCGCCGGGGGCAACGTCCCGGCGGCGATCTGTGCCGGCACGTACTCCAGCCTGGCGGGCCTGGCGCTGACGCCGCTGCTGGCGGCCTGGCTGCTGGGTTCGCACACCGAGCTGTCCGCCGACGGGCTGCTGCGGATCGGGCTGCAGCTGCTCGCGCCCTTCCTGCTCGGGCAGGTGCTGCGGCCGTGGCTCGGCGGTCCGCTGTCCCGATACAAACGGGTGCTCACGCCGGTGGATCGCGGCTCGATCCTGCTGGTCGTCTACACGGCGTTCAGCGCGGCGGTGTCCCAGGGCATCTGGGGCCTGGCCACCCCGCTCGCGCTGCTCGGGCTCCTCGCGGTGCTGCTCGCCCTGCTCGCCGCCGCCCTGGCGGTCACCGGACTCGGTGCCCGGCTGCTGGGGCTCGACCGGGCGGCCACCGTCGCGGCGGTGCTCTGCGGTTCGCAGAAGAGCCTGGCCAACGGCCTGCCGATGGCCACCGTCCTGTTCGGAGCGCAAGCCGGGCTGATGGTGCTGCCGCTGATGCTCTACCACCAGCTCCAGCTGATCATCGGCACCGTCCTCGCCGGTCGCTGGTCGCGGGCGGCGGCGAGCGGCGCGGCGGGCGGCTCGGTCCCGCCCGCGCTCACCGGTCCGGGCGCTCCGCCAGTGCCCGGGTGATCCCCCGGCGCAGCCTGGCGGAGGC
>NZ_JBHVET010000500.1:0-6670 GCF_042802135.1 Kitasatospora sp. NPDC057512 | reverse complement strand
GATCGGGATCGCGGCGGGGCGGAGGTGGTGCGGGGGCGGCGTTACGGCTTGCCGCGCAGGCCCCGGAGGTGTTCGGCGATGGGGGCGAGGGCCTGGTACATGTCGTCGAGCTGCTCCGGGGTGAAGCGGTCGATGAAGTGGGCCCGGACGCTGCGCACGTGGTCGGGGGCGACCCGCTGCATGGTCTCCCAGCCGTGTTCGGTGAGGTGGGCGTAGAGGCCGCGGCGGTCGCCGGGGCACTCCTGGCGCAGCACGAGGCCGGCGTTCTCCATCCGGGTGATCTGGTGGGAGAGGCGGCTCTTCGACTGGAGGGTGGCGGTCGCGAGGTCGGTCATCCGCATCCGGCGGTCCGGGGCCTCGGAGAGCACGACCAGGATCTCGTAGTCGTTGATCGCGAGGTTGTGCGGCTGGAGTTCGCGGCTGAGCTGGTAGTCCAGCAGCTTGGCGACCTCCAGATGGGCGCGCCACATCCGCTGCTCCCTGGCGGTCAGCCAGGGAGTCTCCTCCTCGGGCTGCGACGGAGGGGTGTCCGCGGTCTCGATCGTGTGCGTATCCATGCCCTCTAGCATAGCCGATTTAGTTCAATCTTGTACGAGTTTACAGACCGAAACGTCGTCCGAGGTCGCCCAGGTTACCGAGCCCGGGGATGTTGGGGTTGCCGCCGCCGTGCCCGGCCGTGCCCGGCTGGGACGGCACGCCGCCCACCGGGACGCCCGCCTCGGCGCCGACCGCACCGACCGACCGCTCCGCCATCAGCTTCTCACTCGACTGCAGCAGCACCTGGCCGGCGCCGATGAACTCGAACTGGTGCTCCTCGCCGGAGGCCCCGCCGATGCCGGTCAGCCGGCGCAGGCCGCCGATCAGCCCGTGCATGTAGTCGTGGTCGTAGTGGTGGCACGGCGCCGGGCAGTCCGCCCAGCCGACCAGCGCCTGCGGGTCCACCCGGAGCGGCGGCTCGACGAAGTGCACCGGGCCGTTGGAGGCGGCGACGAAGCGGCCGGTGCCGATCAGGGTCAGGAAGCCCGGGATGATCGACTGCTTCAGCCGCAGCGTCGGGTCGAAGGCCAGCAGGTTGCCGGAGCGGACGGTCAGGTTGCCCTCGTCCAGGTCGTACGAGTTGAGGTCGAACGCCCGGTCGGCCAGCAGCAGTTTGCCGCGGCCCTCGGCGACCACCCAGTCCGCCGCGTGCATCGGCGAGTTGAAGTGCTGGCCGAGCACCCGGTCGACCGCCCCGGCGCCGACGCCCTTGAAGGTGATGTCGCCGTAGTAGGCGACCATCTTGCCCTTCTGGAGGAAGTAGGAGCCGTTCAGGTCGACCGAGAAGGCGTACGGGTTGACGTTGTCGCCGGCCGGCAGGCTGTGGGCGTCCCACACCACCGGCCCGGTGCCGCCGTGGCCGGTCGGCAGCGGGGCCACCGGGCCGCCGAACTGCTCCTGGGCGTACGGCTGTTGCTGGCCGTACGGCTGCTGGGGCGGCTGCTGGTGCTGCTGGCCGTACGGCTGCTGGGGCTGGTGGCCGGGCGGGGGCGGCGGGTAGCCCTGCGGCGGGGGCGGCGGGTACCCGCCCGGCTGCGGGCCGTACCCCGGCGGGGGCGGCGGGGCGGCGAAGCCGGGCTGGGTCGGCTGGTTGTGCGGCGAGCCGTACGGGGGCTGCGGCGGGTAGGACATCAGAGCTTCTCCTCGCTCGCCTGGACGTACACCGCACCCTGCCCGGACAGTTCCAGCTGGAACGCCTCGCCCGAGCCGCGGCCGATCATGTCGCGCCAACCCAGCGCCGTGGAGAGCTTGTTGCGCACGTCGCCGCGGTGCGCCACGTACGCCTGCGGGTCGACGTGCACCGACTGGCCGGGGGTGATCGGCAGCTCGAAGACGCCGCCGTGGGCCATCACCGCGACCGAGCCCTGGCCCTCCAGCTTGGTGGTGAACAGGCCCTGCCCGGTGACCTGGCCGCGGACCATGCCCATCACCCCGCCCTGCGAGCCCATGAACATGGTGGACTGGCGCAGCGTGCCCTCGAAGGCGAGCAGCCGGTCCGCCTCGACGTACAGGGTGTCGCCGAACAGGTCGATCACGTGGACGTGGTGGCCGCCGTGGCCGAACATCACCCGGCCCTGGCCCTCGACGGTCATCAGCGGGGTGTCCTCGTTGGCCACCCGGCGGCCGATCATCGACATCACGCCGCCCTGCCCGCCGGTGATGTTCGGCGTGAAGCGGACGTCGCCGCTGTACGCGAGCATCGCGCCGCGCTGGCTGAACAGCCGCTGCCCGGGCACCACCTGGGCCTCGACCATCTTCCCGTTGATCTTCGTGAAGCCCATCAGACGTCGCCCCCGATGGTGACCTTCTCGGAGGGCTGGACGTACACCAGGCCCTCGCCGGTGAACTCGATCTGGACGGCCTCGCCGCCGCCCTCGCCGATGATCGTGGTCCAGCCCGCGCCCGACTTGAGGCTGCGCTGCAGGGTGCCGGTGTGCGCCACGTAGGCGCCCGGGTCCACCCGCAGCGGCATGCTCTTGTCGACCCGCAGGATGACGGCCGGGCCGTTGGAGGTGACGGCCGCCCAGCCGTGGCCCTCCACCTTGGTGGTGAACAGGCCGTTGCCCGAGGACATGCCGTTCAGCCCGGTGAAGCTGGTGCCGGTGTGCAGGGCGGACTCGGTGCAGAGCAGGTTGTCCGACTCGACGTACAGCGTCTCGCCGTTCAGCCGCACCAGGCTGATCTCGGTGGCCTTGTCGGCGAAGTAGCAGGTGCCCTGCCCCTTCACTTCCATGACCGTCATCTTCTCGCCGGTCAGCCGGCGGGTGACCATGCCGCGCAGGCCGTCCCCGCCGCCGGTCAACTTCTTGAAGGCCATCTGCCCGGTGTAGGCGACCATCGAGCCGTGTCGCGCCTTGACGGCGTCGCCGCCCAAGTCGACGGCGAGCACGCGCGATCCCTGGAGTCTGAACTGTGCCACGGCCGCAATCTAGCGGCTGCGGCCGTGGCGCGGGGAGAGTGCGTGGGCCGACTGGTACCGGTCTGGGACAAACGCGCCGGTCGCGCCCGGCGCACGCGCCCCGGTCAGGCCCGGGCGTGCGCCCCCTGTCCGGGGCTCGGAACGGTGCCGGCCGCCTGCTCGACCTCCAGCAGCGAGGCCGAGTGGCGCTCCGCCTCGAAGGCCACCACGCCGCCGCGCAGCCCGAACAGGCGCTTGGAGAGCATGATCCAGAGCACCGCCGTGATGTTCAGCACCAGGGTGCAGATCTTCAGCGCGCTGACGTGGTGGCTCAGCTCGTAGCCCTCCAGCGGCAGGAAGGCCGCGGTGGCGACCACCGTCAGGTACTCGGCCCAGCGCTTGTTCAGCCACAGGCCGACCGCCTCGACGATCTCGACCACCGCGTAGGCGATCAGCGCGCCCGCGACGATCAGCAGGGTGCTCTTCTTGAAGTCGAAGGTCTTGCGGATGGTCTCGACGATCGGGGCGTGTTCGAGGTCCCAGTGGAAGTGGTCGGTGACCGGCCGGAACACCGTGAGGTTCTCGTCGAAGACCCGGTGCACCGCGTCCTGGCTGTTGGAGAACTTCCACACGGCCCAGGCGACCACGATGATCAGCAGTCCGCGCAGCACCCGCTCGACGGCCAGGAAGCGCAGGATGAACAGGTCCCGCAGCGCCTTGCCGCGCGGCACCAGCGGAGCTTCGTCGGCCGGGCCGGAGCCGTGCGGGGCGCCCAGCGCGAAGTCGCCGCAGCGCAGGCAGCGCCAGGCGTCGCCGAGGGCGGTCGACGCGTGCAGCCGGGAGGCCAGCTCCGGCTCCGTCGGCGCGTAGGTGATGTGGCCGCGCTTGGCGCAGGTCCTGCGGTCCCAGTCGCGCTTGAACATGTGGTGACTACCCCCCGTGTGCGATGCGTCGGCGCCCGGATCGGTGGGCGCGCGGGCAGCAGGATAGGGGTTCCCGGGGACGGGCGGTCGCGCTCGGTGGCGTTCCGGCACAGAGCTGTGACAGGGCGGGCGGGCCCCGGGCCGGTCCCGGGCGGGCCCCGGGCCGGTCCCGGGCGGGCCCCGGGCCGGTCCCGGGCGGGCACCGGACGGGCTCCGGGCCGGTCGCTGTGAGATGGGGCACGGTGGCCACCCCCGGCCGGGGTCCGGTACGTGTGCTCGGTGATAATGGGCCGGAATGCTTGTGAGTCGCTTCACAAGCGAGCCCGCGCCGCCGACCCCCGTATTGAGGTATCCATCGTGAACAGCAGCGCCGTCCACCGCCTGCGCCTGGTCTCCGGCCCCGAAGGGGTCTCCTTCATTCTGCTGCTGATCTGCTCGGTGCTGAAGCGGACGACCTCGTTCGACGCCGTCCCGGTGATGGGCATGGTGCACGGCGTCCTGTTCATCCTGTACGTGGTCTTCTGGATCCAGGCCTGGCAGGCGCAGAAGTGGGACGCCAAGCGCGGCGTCCTGATGTTCGTGCTCGCGGTGCTGCCCACCGGCGGCTTCTTCGCCGAGCGGATGCTGGCCAAGGAGGAGCGGGGCGAGCTGAAGCCCGCCACCGCCTGAGCCGGCCGCCGGGGCCCCCGCTCGGGCCCCGGCCTGCCTCCTCGTGGACGGTCGACAGGCTGCCACGGCCTCCTCTCCCAAAGGGCCGCGGCAGCCTGTCGCCGTTTCTTACCGGGGGTGGTTCGGGTTCCTGCTGCGGATGGCGCGGGTCAGTTGACGTTGACCCCGCTCCAGGCCGCCGCGACCGTCTTGTACTCGGTGCTGGTCGCGCCGTACAGGTCGGTGGCCGCCTTCAGGGTCGCGGTGCGGGCGGCCTTGTAGTTGGTGGTGGAGGTCATGTAGACGGTCAGCGCGCGGTACCAGATCGCCGCCGCCTTGGTCCGGCCGATGCCGGTCACCGTCGAGCCGTTGGAGGTCGGGCTGTTGTAGCTGACCCCGTTGATGACCTTCGACCCGCTGCCCTCGGCGAGCAGGAAGAAGAAGTGGTTGGCGACGCCCGAGGAGTAGTGGACGTCCTTGTTGCCGACCGTGGAGGACCAGTAGTCGGCCGAGGCGCCGTCCTTGGAGGGCTTGTCCATGTAGCGCAGCGGCGTGCCGTTGCCGTTGATGTTGAGCTTCTCGCCGATCAGGTAGTCGCCCGGGTCGACCGAGAGGTTGGCGGACCACTCGACCATGGTGCCGAAGATGTCCGAGGTGGCCTCGTTGAGGCCGCCGGACTCACCGGAGTAGTTGAGGTTCGCGGTGGCGGAGGTGACGCCGTGGCTCATCTCGTGGCCGGAGACGTCGATCGCGGTCAGCGGGTGGGTGTTGCCGGAGCCGTCGCCGTACGTCATGCAGAAGCAGGAGTCGTCCCAGAACGCGTTGACGTAGTTGGTGCTGTAGTGGACCCGGCTCGCCGCGCCGACGCCGTTGTTCTTGATGCCGTTGCGGCCGAAGGTGTTCTTGTAGTAGTCCCAGGTGGCCGCCGCGCCGAACTGGGCGTCCACGGCCGCGGATTCGCGGTTGGAGGGCAGGCCGTTGCCGAAGCTGTTGGTGGTGTTGCTGAACAGCGTGCCGCTGCCCGAGGTGCCGCCCTTGAGGTCGGTGGTGGACTGGTTGCCCCGGGAGGCGTCCTTCAGCTGGTAGGAGCTGCCGCTCTGGGTGGTGGTGAGCGAGACGCTGCCGACGTTGACGCCCTTGCCGGTGCCGGTGGCGGTCTTCACCTGCTCGTCGGTGGAGAGCACCTGGCCGGTGGCGGCGTCGGTGACGACCACCTGGCGGCTCGGGGTGCCGTCCGCGCGCTGACCCTCGACCACCGTGCGGTGGGCCAGTCGCGGGGTGCCGTCGGCGGCCCAGACGACCAGCTCGGGCGCGCCGGCGCCGTCGACCCGGCTGAGCGCGGCCTCCTCCTGGTCGGCGGCGCCGACCGTGGCCTGCACGGCGGCGGTGGCCTTCTCGGCCGCCTGGGGCGCGGCGAGGCCCGGGGTCAGGCTGGGCACGGACAGCTGCCCGGCGAAGGCCCGGTCGACGGACTTCACCGAGCCGTCGGCCTTCTGGTGGACGACCAGGTCGCCGCCGAGCACCGGCAGGCCCGCGTAGGTCCGGTCGTACCGCAGGTGGCGGGTGCCGTCCTTGTCCACCACCACGTCCTTGGGCACCAGCTGCTCCTGGCCGCCGAGGGCGAGGGCCTGGGCGACCGGGGCGCTCTGCCCGGAGGCCAGCGCGAGCAGCGCGGACTGCTGCTGCGCCGGGGAGGGGGCGGCGGCCTGGGCCGGGACGGCGGCGATCTGGATGACGCCGGCCAGCAGGGCGGTGGCGGAGAGTACGGCTCCGACAGTCAGCTTTCGCTTCACGTGCGGGGGTTCCTTCCACGAGACCCGCGGGTGCGTGCGGGTGCGCCGCGTACCGGGGCGCCGGGGTTGGCACCTTGGGGGCGGTAGGGCGCGGACGTGCCGGTCCCGTGCGGTTCCTGACGTTCCGCCGGAAACGGGTGGGGCGGCGGATGGTCGGACGGGACTTGGTCAGAAGCATGACAATCGTTGGCAGGGATGGACAGGGCGCCTACCGGGATTGGCCAAGAACCGCCAGTCCCGGTACGGATGGTTCGGTTGCCGCCCGTTGCCCGGTTTCGGCGGTTCGTCCCGCTGGCGGGACTCCGCCAGGCGGACGGCCTTGACAGCTCTCCCCGGACGCTCGGACGCCCGGGACCTTGTCTCTTATACAC
>NZ_JBHVET010000499.1:0-6688 GCF_042802135.1 Kitasatospora sp. NPDC057512 | reverse complement strand
CCGCACCGGCTCCGGCCGCCGCGGAGGCCCCGCACGGGGACCTGGAGGCGGCGCTGCTGGACGACAAGGTGGTCGGCCAGGTGCTGCCGGACGCCAAGGCGATGACCGGGTGGGAGGAGGAGAAGCGGAAGGTCGACACCGCCGACCACCGGGTCACCTGTGCCGGCGCCGCCGCGGCCTCCTGCGCGGGCAAGCCGCTGAGCGGGTCGGTCCGGTTCTCCTCGGGCGACGTGGTCGTCCGCTTCCTGGTGGACACCCTGCCCAGCCGGGACGCGGCCGCGCAGCGGCTGAAGGAGAACTACGCCTCGTACTCCGCCGGGCCGTTCAGGAAGATCGACACCCCGGCGCTGGGCAGCGAGAGCCAGGCCTTCCAGGGGCCGCTGGCCGAGGGCGAGGGCGTCGGCATCGTGGTGCGCTCGGGCACCGTGGTGGCGAGCGTCACCAGCGAGGGCGGTCCGGTGGACGTGACCGCGACGCGGAGGTTCGCGGTGATGCTGGTGAACCGGATCGAACAGGCGCAGGCCGGGAAGACGCCGGACGCCGGGCTCGGCCCGGCCTGACGGAACCCCTCGCCGGGCGGGCAGGGCGCTGGGCTGGGCAAACGGATGTCAGTCGAGCGTGATATGTACTTTTCCCGTGGCCACTGTGTGGCCGTGCGAAGGATACCGATGACGTTCGAGGGGGCCAGACATGCCGCTGTTCCGACGCCGCTCCGGCGGGGAGGGCGCGGGGGACCGGGCCGAGCGGCGCGGGTTCGGCTTCGGCCTCGGCCGCCGGGGAGCCGGATCGCCCGCGCCGGCCGGTGGCGGCGAGCCGCGGCTCGACCCCGCGTACGGGGACGAGTCGGTGCGCCTGATGCTCCGGCAGGCCGCCGCCGGGGACTGGGCCGCGCTGCGCCCCGCGCTGGCCGCCGCCGAGGGCGAGGAGCTGACCTTCCTCGTCGGGGCGATGTCCGACGTGCCCCGGGTCGAGCAGTGGACGTCCCGCGCGCTGGCCGGCGCCCCGGACGACACGCTGCTGCTGTTGCTGTCCGGTGCCCGGCAGATCGCCTGGGGCTGGGAGGCCCGGACGGGCGCCCGGGCCAAGGACGTCACCGAGGAGCGCTGGAAGGCGTTCCACAAGCGGCTGGACACCGCCGAGGAGCAGTTGCTGGAGGTCGCCGAGCGCGAGCCGTCCTGGCACGCCCCCTGGCGGTTCCTGCAGACCAGCGCCCTCGGGGCCTCGCTCGGCCCGGAGGTCGCCACCTGCCGCTTCGAGGCCGCGGTGCGCCGGGCGCCCCGGAACTCGGCCTCGCACTGGGTCAGGCTGCAGCAGCTGAGCGCCAAGTGGGGCGGTTCGCACGAGGAGATGCACGCGTTCGCCCGCTCCACGATGCTCGCCGCCCCGGAGGGCAGCCACCTCGGTGAGCTGGTCGCGGTCGCGCACCTGGAGCACTGGCTGGCCCTCCCGGACGGCGAGGACCGCGCCTACCTGACCAGTCCGGCCGTGGTGGCCGGGCTCCAGGAGGCGGCCTTCCGGTCCGTCCTGCACCCGGCCTTCGAGCCGGCGCGCGGCTGGCAGGGCTCCTTCAACACCTTCGCGATGGCCTTCTCCCTCGCCGACCAGCCCAAGACCGCGCGCCTGCTGTTCGAGGCGCTGGACGGCTTCGTGACCGAGGCGCCCTGGCACTACCTGTCGGGCGATCCGGTCAAGGCCTTCCGCGTCCACCGCGACCGCTGCACCTCGTACTGGCGCTGACGCGCACCGCTACCGACCGCACCGCATCCCGCATCCCGCATCCCGGCACCCACCCGCCGCCCCCACCACCGTCATCCACCACCGTCATCCACCCCGCGATCGAAAGAGCCTCCGGTGTCCCCTACCGACAACCCGACGAGTGCGCACACCTTCCAGGTGGACCTGCGCGGCCTGGTGGACCTGCTCTCCCACCACCTCTACTCCAGCCCGCGGGTCTACCTGCGCGAGCTGCTGCAGAACGCCGTGGACGCGATCTCCGCCCGCCGCGCCCTCGACCCGGGGGCGCCGGCCAGGATCACCGTCCGGGCCGACGACGAGCTGTCCGTCACCGACACCGGCATCGGCCTGACCGAGCAGGACGTCCACACCTTCCTCGCCACCATCGGCCGCAGCTCCAAGCGCGACGCCGACGGCCGGCTCGACGGCGCCGGGCTGGCCCGGGCCCGCGGCGACTTCATCGGCCAGTTCGGCATCGGCCTGCTCGCCTGCTTCGTGGTCGCCGACGAGATCACCGTGGTCACCCGCTCCGCCGCCACCCCGGACGCCCCGGCGATCGAGTGGCGCGGCAGCTCCGACGGCAGCTACACCATCCGCACCCTGCCCGCCTCGGCCAGGCCCGAGCCGGGCACCACCGTCACGCTGGCCCCGCGCGCCGACGCCGCCGAGTGGACCCGCGCCGGCCGGGTCCTCGCCCTCGCCCGGGACTTCGGCAGCCTGCTGCGCCACGACGTCACCGTGGTCGACGGCAACGGAACCGAGCACCGGGTCAACCGCACCCCGCCGTGGGCCGAGCGCCACGCCTCCCCGCTGGCCAGGCGTGACGCGCTCGCCGAGTACTGCCGCGCCGCCTTCGACTTCACCCCGCTCGACACCATCGAGCTGGACCTGCCGCTGGTCGGCCTGCGCGGCGTCGCGTACGTCCTGCCGGACGCCGCCCCGCCCTCGCGCCGCAACGGCCACCGGGTGCACCTCAAGGGCATGCTGCTCTCCGACCAGGCCGACGAACTGCTGCCGGACTGGGCGTTCTTCGTCCGCTGCGTGGTCGACACCGACGGGCTGCGCCCCACCGCCTCCCGCGAGGGCCTGTACGCCGACGAGACGCTGGCCGCCGTGCGGGACGCGCTCGGCGCCCGGATCCGCGACTGGCTGACCGGCCTGTCCGCGAGCGACCCGGCGCTGCTGCACCGCTTCCTGTCCGTCCACCACCTGGCCGTCAAGGAACTCGCCCGCTACGACGACGAGTTGCTGCGGATGATGCTGCCGTGGCTGCCGTTCGAGACCACCGACGGCAACGTCACCCTGGACGAGTTCGCCCGCAGCCACCCGGCGGTGCTGGTGACCAGGACGGTCGAGGAGTTCCGCCAGGTCGCCCCGATCGCCGGCGCGGCCGGGCTCGGCGTGGTCAACGGCGGCTACACCTACGACCACGACCTGGTGCACCGGCTGCCCGAGATCCGTCCCGGCGTCTCCGTCTCCGACCTCGATCCGGGCACCGTCACCGCGCACCTGGACACCGTCGACCCGGCCGCCGAGCTGGCCGCCAACGCCTTCCTGGCGATCGCCCGCGAGGTGGTCGGCCGGTTCGACTGCGACGTCGCGCTGCGCAGCTTCCACCCCACCAACGCGCCCGCCCTGCTGCTCGACAACCGGGAGGCCCGGCACGAGCGCACCCGTGCCCAACTCGCCGACGAGGCGGACGGGTTGTGGGCGGACATCCTCGGCTCGCTGCGCGCGGAGGCGCCCCGCGCCCAGCTGGTGCTCAACCATCTCAACCCGCTGGTGCGCCGCGCCGCCACCGTCACCAGCCGCGAGCTGGCCGTCACGGCCGTCGAGGCGCTGTACGGGCAGGCCGTGTTGATGACCCGCCGTCCGCTCAAGGCCAGCGAGTCCGCGCTGCTCAACCGCTCGTTCATCAGCCTGCTCGACCACGCCATGCTCGGCCACGAAGCCGGCGGGGCGAACGGGGCGGGCGGGGTGAACGAGGCGGGCGGGGAGGCGTGATGCTGGACAGCCCCGACGCGGTGATGGCCGCGCTGCGCGAGAACGACGCCCGTCCGTACGGCCGGACCAGGACCGTCACCGCCGAGGAACTCGTCGACGCAGCAGAGCAGTTCGAGGACACCGGGGTCCGCTCGATGGCCCTGCTGGAACTGATGGAGGCCTACGAGTACGACGGCGAGCGCGGCAAGGGTCCGGTCGTCTTCGCCCGCGTCCTCAAGCTCTGGGACACCGACCCGGACGGCTTCGGC
The DNA here is from genome assembly GCF_042802135.1 of Kitasatospora sp. NPDC057512. Lineage (NCBI taxonomy): Bacteria > Bacillati > Actinomycetota > Actinomycetes > Kitasatosporales > Streptomycetaceae > Kitasatospora > Kitasatospora sp. NPDC057512. The sequence goes on along the minus strand of NZ_JBHVET010000499.1, from coordinate 2,702 downwards.
GACTGGGCCCGGCAGCAGGTGCTCTGGCGCTTCAAGTGGGTCGCCGACACGCTCAAGGACAACCCGGACGTCCCGCTCGCGGCGGTGCGGCGCTGGCACACCGAGCTGCGCGACCGCTACCGCGCGGCCGGCCAGGACCTCCAGCCGTACTACGCCCAGCGTTACCACCTGGCCGCGCACACCGGCATCGACGTGCAGGACGCCTACGAGCTGTGGGCGGCCCGCCCGCGCGCCGAGCTGAGCGACTGCCACGCCTGCGAGACCCGCGCCCGCGCCCGGCACCACCTCGCCGCCGGGGACGACGCCCGGGCGCTGGAGGCGCTCGCCCCGGTGCTGGACGGCCGGAGCGGCTGCGAGCAGGAGCCCCACCTCAGCCAGGCCACGGCGCTGCTCGCGCAACTGCGCCAGGGCCGGTCGGACGAGGCCCGCTCGGGCCACCTCGCCGGCTACCGCCACGCCCGCGGCAAGGCCTCGATGCTGGGCGCCGTCGGCCTGCACATCGAGTTCTGCGCGCTGTCCGGCAACGAGCCGCGCGGCCTGGAACTGCTCGCCGAGAACCGCGCCCTGTTCGCGGTCACCGGCGACCCGGCCGCCCGGCTGGACTTCCTGACCGGTGCCGAGGTGCTGGTCGCCCAGCTCGCCCGGGCCGGCCACGGCGGGCTCGCGGTCAGCGGCCCGGCCGGCACGGCCTGGACGGTGGACTCCCTGCTGGCCCACCTGCGTGCCGAGGGCGACGCGCTGGCCGCCCGCTTCGACGCCCGCAACGGCACCGACGCGGTCGGCGCCGGGCGGCGGGCCCGGCTGGCTGTGCAGCCGCCGCTCGCCGAGCCGCTGGCACTGGGCGTGCGGGCCGCCGCCGCTTCCGGGCTGTCGGCCGCCCCGGCGGTCGCGCCCGCGCCGCGCCGGACGGTCGAGTCGGAGCCGGAGGACTTCACCGCCCTGGTGCTGCGGGCCCGCGAGCTGGAGGTGCTCGGCCACCCGGACGCCGACCGGCTGTGGAAGCGGGTCGCCGAGCGCGCGGAGGCCGCGGACTTCGTCCACCCGGAGAGCGCCGAGCTGGGCGGCCCCGAGCGGCTGCGCGCCGAACTCGCCGAGCAGCGGGCCCACGAGGCGCTCCAGCGGGACGCGTACGAGGAGGGCAAGGCCGGGCTGCTGGCCGCCGCCGAGCTGTTCGAGCGGGCGGGGCTGGCCGGGTCGGCGCTGATGTGCCGGGCCCGGACGCTGATCGCGGACCTGGACGAGGGCGACGAGGGAGACGCCGACAAGGGCGAGGAGGTCGCCGGGCGCGGCGGTCGGCGGGCCGACTGGGCGGCGCTCGACGCGGCGCTGGCCCGGGCCGAGGAGCTGCGCGCCGGCGGCGAACTGACCGACGACGACTACCTGATCGTGCTGCAGACCCGCGCCTACGCCGCCCACCACGACCTGTCCGAGACGCTGCCCGATCCCGCCGCCGAGGTGGCCGAGCGCTTCGAGGCGGTGGTCGGCGCCTACCGGCGGACCGCCGTGGAGCTCGGCTCCGAGCGGCGGGCCGCCACCTCCCGGCAGTACACCGCCGACATCGCCGCCCGGCAGGGCCGGCTGGCCGAGGCGGAGGCCGAACTGCGCGAGGTGCTGGCCCAGTTGGACGCGGCCGAGCTGCCCTGGCACACCCCGCGGGTGCTCGGCCTGCTGGGCCAGGTGCTGCTGCAGGGCCACGAGCCGGGCCAGGCGGTCGAGGTCTTCCACCGGGCGCTGGCCGAGGCCGTGCGCTGGGGCGACGACTCCTACCCGTACGCGCCGACGTACATGATGCTCGGCCACTCCTGCCTCCAGGCGGGCGACCTCGGCGGCGCGGTCCGCGCGCTGTCGGAGGCGGCCGCGCGCTACGACCGCAAGGGCGCCGAGGCGGCCGAGGAGGCCGCCCGGGTGCGCCTGCAGCTGGCCGACGTGCTGCGCGACACCGGCCGGGCGGCCGACGCGGTGGCCGTCCTGGAGTCGGTGCTGCTGGACGCGTCGGCGGCGCGGCTGGACGTCCGGATGCTCGCCCAGGGCCGGCTGGACCTCGCCCGGGGCCTGTCCGACCTGGAGGAGCACCGGGACGCCGCCGAGGAGTACCTGCGGCTGGCCGACCTGGTGGCCGGCTGGGAGGACCAGGAGACCCACACCATGGTCGCCTGCGAGGCCACCCTGGCGCTCGCCCGCGCCGAGCGCTGGGACGCCGCCGAGACGGCGCTGGCCCGCGCCCGAGAGGCGCACGGCAAGGCCCCGCAGGTGGACCAGCTGGCCGCCACCCTGCGGGAGCTGGCCCGGCTGACGACGCGGGAGAAGGGCGAGGAGGGGCTGGCGGCCGCGCTCGCCCTGCTGGCCGAGGCGGATGCGGTCGGCGAGGCGGCCGAGCGGTCCGGTGAGGAGTACAACTCCTGGTACCTGCGCGGTGGTTCGCACTACGAGCGGGCGCGTGCGCTGGCCGTCGCCGGGCGGTACGAGGAGGCGCTGGCCGAGGTCGAACGGGCCGTCGCGGAGTACGAGGCGGGCGGGGTGCGAGCCGAGTCCCCGCGGGCGGAGGCCGTCCGGCTGGCCGCGCTGATCGAGGGCAGCGACCTCGGGCGCACGGACGCGGCGGTGGCCCGGCTGGCCGCCGGCATCGCGCGCTGCGAGGCGGCCGGGCTGCCGGAGGCGGCGGAGGTGCTGGCGGAGCTGCGGGAGCGGTTCGCGAACTGACC
>NZ_JBHVET010000498.1:0-6692 GCF_042802135.1 Kitasatospora sp. NPDC057512 | reverse complement strand
CACAGGAGCGGCTCGATGGGTTCTGGTGCCTGCCGGGGCCGACTCTTCCGCCGCCACCCGCCGCCACCCGCCGGTCAGGCGGGGTGGGCGCCGACGGCGTCGCGGATCTGGTCGCCGAGGCCGCCGTTGACGCGGGCGCAGTTGGCGCAGCAGAAGAACATGCCGGCGACTTCGACGCCGTGGCCGACGATGCGGACGTCGCACTGTTCGCAGCGTGGGGCGAGCTTCTCCATCGCGCACTCGAAGCTGTCGAAGGTGTAGGTGTCGCCGGTGACCGTCCTGATCTCGAAGGCCAGCCAGTAGTCGTTGCCGCAGGTGACGCAGATGGCCATGGCGGCCGTCTCCTTCCGGTGGGGCCGACCCCGGCGGGGTGGCTCGTCTCCCAGTGTCGAAGGCCCGGTCGGCGGCGGCCACCCGGAGGAGGCGGGCGGGGCTCAGGCGGAGCCGGCGGCGAGGTCCTCCAGGGCGCGGACGGCGCGGTCGGCGTCGTCGGCGGCGACGAACAGGTGGTCGTGGTGGAAGCCGGCCACCACGTTGCAGCTGATGCCCTCCTCGGCGAGCCGGCCGGACACGGCGGCGGTCAGTCCGACGGCCTCCAGCGCCGAGTGGATCCGCAGGGTGATCCAGGCCGCCACGTACTCGTAGCGCAGCCCGAGCGCGTCCGCCTCCTCCTGGGCGATCACCATCGTCACCCCCTCGGGCTCGGCGACGGTCACCACCGGCCGCATGCCGGCGGGCACCCGGGCGGGGAGCGTGCAGTAGACGTACCGACCGGGGTTGAGCTGCGGGCTCATGCCGCGCAGCAGCGTCGCGAGGTCTCGTTCTGCGGCCATGCCCGCCACCGTAGCGGCTGGGCGGGGGATGCGAGGTGCTCCGTGGGCGTGTCGGAATCCGTTGACGAGCGACAGTCACCGATATATCGTCGAACTATCGAGACAGTGACTCGACTGCCTCGTTGAACCTCAGAGATTCGAGGAGGTGGGCGCGATGCGCTCAGAACGTCAAGGAAGGCGATTCCGCTGGGAGGGTCCGCGCGGCGGTGACGGCGGCGGCCCCGGTGGCGGCGGTCGGCGCCGCGGACCGGGCCCGGGGCCGGAGTTCCGGGGGATGCCCGGGGAGGGCTTCGAGGGCCGGGGGGCGTTCGGCGGGTTCGGCCCGCCGTTCGGTGGCGGCGGTCCCGGCCGGCCGATGGGCGGCCCGTACGGGCACGGCTTCGGTGGGCACGGCGGCCGGCGCGGTGGTCCGCACGGGCGGCGCGGCGGGCGGGCCCGGCGCGGTGACGTCCGGGCCTCGCTGCTGGCGCTGCTCAAGGAGCGGCCGATGCACGGCTACGAGATGATCGCCGAGATCGCCGAGCGGACCGGCGGGGCCTGGCGGCCCAGCCCGGGGTCGATCTACCCCAACCTCCAGCTGCTGGAGGAGGAGGGCCTGATCACCGCGGAGGAGGTCGGCGGCAAGCGGCTGGTCTCGCTCACCGAGGCGGGCCGGGCCGAGGCCGACGCCGGACCGGCCGAGCCGTGGGCGGAGGCCGGCCGGGAGGTCGACTGGGAGGCCGTCCAGGAGGTCGGCCAGGCGCTCGCCGCCGTCGACCAGGCGATCCGCCAGGTCATGGCCACGGGCACCGAGGCGCAGCGCGCCAAGGGCCTGACGGTGCTGACCGAGGCCCGCAAGAAGCTGTACCTCATCCTCGCCGAGGATGACTGACCGACCCGGGGGAGTGGGCGGGGGAGCGGGACGGGCGGTGCTGCTGCCCGGGCGGCCCGAGCCGGGGGGAGGGCCTCACGGCCGGACCGTGAACAGGGCCGCGCACACCAGCAGCAGCACCGCCCAGCCGAACCAGAGCCAGGCGTTCGGCTCGATGACCACGCTGTAGAGGCACACCGCCAGGAGCAGCACCCCGGTGACGCCGGCGACCTGCCGGTTGTGGTGCCGGACCGCCCGGGAGCGGTCCCGCGGGTGCCGTACCGTCCTCGCCATGCCGACCTCCGGGGGGAGACTGCGGCCGACCTCCGGGGGGACCGCGGAGGAGGGAGGCGGCCCGTCAGCCGGAGGCCGCCTCGTCGTACTCGTAGCGCCAGAACCAGCTCAGGCCCCGAACCTGCTTGCTCCGGACGTACACCAGTGTGCGCGCGGGAGTCCCGCCGTGCGCGGGGACCGGGACCTTGTACTTCTTGGGCACGCCGAGCATCGGCCCCAGCGGGATGGGGAGGATCTTCCCGTCCAGGGGGCCGCCGACGAATGCGGTGTCCGCGCTCTTCATCCCTCCAGGGTCTCACCTCCGCGGACGAGCCCGGGGCGCACCCGTGGGCCGCACCCGCGGCCGCCGCCGGGAGTGTGACCGGAGAGGCACCGCCCCCGGTCATCCGGAGGCCCTCCGCACCCTTATCCTTCCTGTTACGCCCTCGGGGTCCACCCGGGTCAGCGGGCCCCGTACGGGTCGGGCGAGGCGCGAATCCGCGCGCCCTCCGGCCGATTTGGCGCGGACAGCGTGCTGCCGCGACTGCGTACCGTGACCCGGGCGTCGGCCGTCCGGTGACCCCGGGCCGCGGTCGGCAGGGCGCTGACGTCAGGGCCGAGCACCCCGGGAAGCAGACGGGTGCGCCGTGCGTTGCGTCGAGTGGTACGTCGAACGCTGTGTCGCACCAGGCACGGCAGTTGCGCGGAAGGGGCCCGATGGAAGCCGGCAGCAGGTGGACGACCTGGTGGCAGAAGCGTGATCGTCAGCGGGCGGGGGGCCCGGACGGGCCGGCCGCCGACCTCGATCAGCTGCTCGGCGCGGTCCGCGCCGGATTCCCGCTCGCGCCCGCCGCCCACCCGGCCGGCTACCGGTGCTCCTGCGACCGGGTGGCCTGTCCGGCCCCCGCGCAGCACCCGGTCTCCTTCGCCTGGCAGACCCAGGCCACCACCGACCCCGAGCAGCTCTCCCGCTGGCTCTCCCGCGATCCGCAGGCGAACTTCATCACCGCCACCGGCCGGGTGCACGACGTGCTGGACGTCCCGGCGGAGGCCGGACGGCTGGCGCTGGAGCGGCTGACGGCGCTGGGTGTCGAGGGCCCGGTCGCCGCCGTCGGCGAGGACCGCTACCTCTTCTTCACCGCCACCCGCGGCACCCCGCAGGACGAGGACGAGTGGTGGCCGAGCGCGCTCGACTCCACCCCGGACACCATGTCCGAGCACCCCGGCCTGCGCTGGCACTGCCGCGGCTCGTACACCCTGCTGCCGCCGGCCGCGCTGCCGGACGGCTCCCACGTGCGGTGGCTGCGCGGGCCCGAGCAGCCGCTGCCGGACCCGCTGCGCGTCCTGGACGTGCTCACCGACGCCTGCACCGAGGTGGGCGCCGTCGCCGAGGAGCAGTGGCTGATCGGCTAGGACGCCCACCGGGCGGCGCCGGTCACGGCAGGGCGGCGCCGGTCACGGCAGGGTGAGGACCTCCGCGCCGGTCGGCGTGACCACCAGGGTGTGCTCGAACTGGGCGGTGCGCTTGCGGTCCTTGGTGACGACCGTCCAGCCGTCCGGCCAGATCTCGTAGTCGTAGGTGCCCAGGGTCAGCATCGGCTCGATGGTGAAGGTCATGCCCGGCTTGATCACCTCGGTGGCCCGCTCGCTGTCGTAGTGCGGGATGATCAGGCCGGAGTGGAACGACGTGTTGATGCCGTGTCCGGTGAAGTCCCGCACCACGCCGTAGCCGAAGCGCTTGGCGTAGGACTCGATGACCCGCCCGATGACGTTGATCTGACGACCCGGCTTGACCGCCTTGATCGCCCGGTCGAGGGATTCCCGGGTGCGCTCGACCAGCAGCCGGGACTCCTCGTCCACGTCGCCGACCAGGTAGGTGGCGTTGAGGTCGCCGTGCACCCCGTGGATGTACGCGGTGGCGTCGATGTTGACGATGTCGCCGTCCTGGAGCACGGTCGAGTCCGGGATGCCGTGGCAGATCACCTCGTTGATCGAGGTGCAGACGGACTTGGGGAAGCCCCGGTAGCCGAGGTCGGACGGGTAGGCGCCGTGGTCGCACATGTACGCGTGGGCGACGGCGTCCAGCGCGTCGGTGGTGACGCCGGGGGCGATCAGCTTGGCCGCCTCCTCCATCGCCCGGGCGGCGATCCCGCTCGCGATCCGCATCTTCTCGATCGTCTCGGCGGTCTGCACCTCGGGCCCGGTGTACGGCGTCGGCGCGGGCTTGCCGACGTACTCGGGGCGCGCGATGTGCGCCGGGACCTTGCGGGTGGGGGACTGGATGCCGGGTACGAGAGCCATGCCGCGAGTCTAGTCGCCGGGCTCCGCGGCCCCGGGCGGTGTGCGGCCGGGCCCGGGGCGGGGAATGATCGGTACCGACCCATCCTTCTGGCCTTCTGAACGGGAGAGCGTCATGCCCCTCGGATTCAACCGCAAGCCGACCGGCAAACCCGGTGAGTGGTTCTACTGCATCAAGCACAACAAGGTCGAAGAGGGCCCGGAGTGCCCGGCGAAGGACCGCCTGGGGCCGTACGGCAGCCCCGAGGAGGCCGCCCAGGCCCTGCGGATCGCGGACGAGCGCAACCGTGAGTGGCAGAACGACCCGCGCTGGAGCGACCGGCCCAAGGACGACGCCGAGTAACACCGAACAAACCCGGACCCCGGCGGGACCCGCACCCGGGAGGGACCCCGGACCCCGGCCCGGTCAGGCCGTCGGCGCGGCCTCCCGTGCGGCGCGCTCGTGCTCGGCGCGCACGGCCGCGGCGTGCGGGTCGGTGCGGTCGTCGTAGGCGAGCAGCTTCGGGAGGGCGGCGGCGACCGCGAGCACGGCGACGACGCAGGCGGCACCGCCGGCCCAGACGGCGGCGCGCACGCCGACCAGCCCGGCCATGGTGCCGGCCCGGACCTGGCCGAGCTGCGGGCCGACGGAGTAGCTGAGCAGTTCGACGCCGGCCATCCGGCCGCGCAGCTCGTCCGGGATGGACTGGTTCCACATGGTCGAGCGGGCGAGCCCGCTGATCTCGTCGGCGCCGCCGGCCAGCGCCAGGCCGAGCAGCACCAGCCCGATGTGCTCGGTGAGCCCGGCGAGCGCCATCGCCGCGCCCCAGCCGACGGCGGCGACCACCAGCAGCCGCCCGTGCCGGTGGACGCGGGAGGTCCAGCCGCTGGTCGCGCCGACCAGCAGGGCACCGAGGGCGGAGGCCGCGTACATCGGGCCGAGTGCCCAGTCCGCCCCCAACTCCGAGGCCAGGAACGGGAAGACGGCCACCGGGTAGGCGAACAGCATGGCGCAGACGTCGATCGCGTAGGTGCCGAGCAGGTCCTTGCGGCTCCACGCGTAGCGGACCCCGGTGAGCACCGCCCGGACGGACGGCCGTTCGGCGCCGGTGGGCGGCGGCACCGCCTTGATCCGGACGAGCAGCAGCAGCGAGACGGCGAAGGAGAGGACGTCCAGCGCGTACGCGGTCTGCACCCCGGCGAAGGCCACCACGACACCGGCCAGCGCCGGGCCGGCCACCGAAGCGGCGTTGTGGTACAGCGACCTGAGGGCGAACGCGGCGGTCAGGTGCTGGTGCGGGACGAGCCGGGGGAGGAGCGAGTCCAGTGCCGGACGCTGGATGCCGTCGGCGGCCGCGACCAGCGCGGCGACCAGGTAGATCGGCCAGAGCAGCGGGTGCGGCAGCAGGGCGTTGACCAGCAGCAGCCCGGCCAGCAGACCGAGCGCGACCTCCGCCCGCAGCACCAGCTTCCGGCGGTCCAGGGCGTCGGCGAGGGCGCCGCCCCACAGGCCGAAGACGATCAGCGGCACCAGTTCGACGGCGCCGATCAGGCCGACCGCGAAGGAGGACCCGGTGAGTTCCTTGATCTGCATCGGCACGGCGACGAGCGTCAGGAAGCCGCCGAAACTGGTGACGCAGCCGGAGGTCCACAGGTAGCGGAAGTCGCGCGAGGCGCGCCAGGGGGACAGATCGGGCGTCAGCGAGCGCAGCAGCCTCCGGGCGCGCCCGGGCACGGGGGGATGCGGGGGTTCGTCGACGTTCACGAACCGTCATCCTCGGGCGGCTGCCACCGTTTCCGCAAAGGGTTTTCGACCGGGTGGTGAACTTATCGACCGGCCGGTGAACAGGGTCACCAGCGGGTGATCGCGGGGGCCGAGGCCAGCCGCCCGGCGAGGTCGGCGAGCCGGTCCCGGACGGAGCGGCGGCCGGTCCGCTGCCCGGCGGCGACGCTGACCAGGTGCTGGGCGAGGTCGAACGGCCCCTCGGCGGCGGTGCCGACGGTCAGCCGCTCGTGCGCGAGCCGGCGGAGCTCGCCCAGGCCGTGGGGTTCGCCGAGGCCGTGGGGTTCGCCGAGGCCGCTCGAACTACCGGGCCCACCAGGCCTACCGGGCCTGTCGAGCGCGGCGGGCCCGTCGGCGTCAGCGGAGCCCCCGTCCAGCGCGAGCACGGTCGCGCCGCGCCGCCGGGCGTCGTGCACCCGCTCCAGCAGCGCGGCGCCGGCCGCCCGGGGGACCACCACCAGCACGGTGTCGCCGCGCCCGGCCTCGGTGAGCCGCCGCAGGTCGTGGGTCAGGTGGGCCGGGGCGTCGGCCGGCGGGCTGTGCCGCAGCAGGGTGGGCGCCAGCCGGGGGACGTCCGACCAGGCGGCCTCGTCGTCCAGGTGGGCGGCCAGGTGCCAGGGTTCGTACGCCTCGGTGCCGACCAGCAGCAGCCCGCTCGCGCTGCGCCGTTCCACCG
>NZ_JBHVET010000497.1:0-6702 GCF_042802135.1 Kitasatospora sp. NPDC057512 | reverse complement strand
TCCCACTCCCGCTCGGCGTTCGGCATTCCGGCGGGACGGCGGGACGGCGTTTCAGCGCGGCACCGGGGTGGCGCCGGTCGCGGCCAGCGAGAGCTCCCAGAGGCGGGCCGCCCCGTCCGGGTCGACGGCGTACGGACGGACGCCGCCGTCGTCCATCGGGGTGTCCGGGCCGGCGGGGCGGGCGACCTCGCAGTCCTCCAGGTAGAGCCCGCCCAGGCCGTCGAGCAGCGGCGAGGTGGCCGCCCAGAGGCCCGTGGCCGCGCCCTGGGAAGGGGACTTGAAGTCCGCGCCGATCACGTTGCCCCGCTCGTCCACCCAGCCGCGCTCGACCTGCTCCTGCCGGGTCATCTCCCGCTGGAGCCCGGTGATGATCTTCCCTGGGTGGAGCGCGAACGCCCGGACGCCGTCCGCCCGTCCGAGCGCGTCGAGGTGCACGGCGAACAGCGCGTTGGCGGTCTTGGACTGGCCGTACGCCAGCCACTTGTCGTAGCCGGTGCGGAAGTGCGGGTCGTGCCGGCGGACGTCCGTCAGGAAGTGCCCGGCCGAGCTGTTGACGACGACCCGGGCGCCGTCCGGGGCGGCGGCCAGCAGCGGGTACAGCTCGCAGGCGAGCAGGAAGTGTCCGAGGTGGTTGGCGGCGAACTGCCCTTCCCAGCCCGGCCCGACGCGCCGCTCGGGGGTGGCCATGACCCCGGCCACGGCGAACAGGAGGTCAAGGCGGTCCGTGGCCTCGCGGACCAGCCCGGCGGCGGACCGGACGCTCGCGGGGTCGGCGAGGTCCATCGGCACGATCCGGCTCCCGGTCCCGGCGAGCGCGGCGCGGGCGGTGTCCGGGCGGCGGGCCGGGACGATCACCTCGGCCCCGGCGGCGGCCAGCGCCCGGGTGGTCTCCAGGCCGAGGCCGGAGTAGCCGCCGGTGACGACGGCGGTGCGGCCGGAGAGGTCGAGGCCCGCCAGGACGTCCTCGGCGGTGGTGGCGGCGGAGAAGGGCGAGCCGATCGGCTGCTGCTGGCGCTGGAGCTGAGTGGTGGTCATGGCGATGACCGTAGGAAGTGGAGCGCGGTCTAGATCAAGCCCCGGTCCCGTGTTGTTCCTGTGCTCTGACTTCCTATGCTCTGACGCCATGACGGAACTCAGCATCGGCGAGGTGGCCGAACGCACCGGGCTCAGCGTGCACGCCCTGCGCTTCTACGAGCGCGAGGGGCTGCTGGTCGGCCCGGTGCGGCGCACGGCGGGCGGGCGGCGGAGGTACGCCGTGCTGGACGTGCGGTGGCTGGAGATCTGCGTCAGGCTCCGCGAGTCCGGCATGCCGCTCGCCGACCTGCGCCGCTTCGCCGAACTGGTCCGGCAGGGCCCGGGCAACGAGGCCGAACGGCTGCGGCTGCTCGACGCCCACCGGCAGCGCGTCGACGAACGGATCCGGGAGCTGGAGGAGTGCCGCTCGCTGATCGCCTGGAAGACCGCCGTCTACGCCGACCACCTGGAGCGCGGCGAGGCCGCCGGGCTCTGGGACCCGACGGCGGGCGAACCGGCTCAGTCCTCCTCGTCCTCGCCGTAGGGCGGGATGGTCCAGCGCAGGACCGTCCCGCCCGCCCCGTCGGCTTCGAGGGTGACCGGGAAGGCCTGGCCCCACTCCCGCCCGCCGTGGTGCCGGACCGCGTGGTCGCCCTGGCACCAGTCGATCCCGAGCACCTGGCAGCCGCCGACCTCGATCGCACCCATGTGCAGCGGGTGGTGCAGGCCGGCCCGCCGGAAATTGAAGTAATCGACGTGCTTCTCCACCATGGTGGCCACTCCCCTGCCGGGCAGGCCGCCCCGCCAGGTGCTGATCTCGGCTTCCAGCGCGACCGCCTCCGCCACCGGGAGGTCGAGCCACCCGTACGGGCCCCCGTCCCCGCCGTACGAGCGCATCCGCTCGCCGCCGAACCGCGCATGGGCGTCGGCCTCGTACCGTCCCCAGTAGGAGAGGTCGGCGAGCCCGTCGGCCGGCTCGTCGTCCAGGCTCGTCCACGCGTCCAGCCCGACGGCGTCGCCGACCACCATGCCGCTCCGGTCGACCGGCAGGTCCCCGAGCAGCACCGGGCCCTCCGCACCCTCCGGCCAGGGCAGGCCGAGGGCGATCTCCAGCGTCGCGATCGTCGGCTCCTCGTCGAAGGCCGAGGGCTCGGTGGTGGCCCGCACCGCCAGCGGCCGATCGGCGGCGGCCGGAACGGCGACTGCCTCGCACTCCTCGTCCCGCAGGTGACCGCCGCCCGTCTTCGCCGCCGCCGCGGCCCGCACCGGCAACGGATCCCCCAGCTCCCGCCAGTAGTCGATCCAGGTGGCCATGCCGAGCACCACCACCCCGGAGGGTGCGGTGACGAATCCCAGGTCAACGAAGGTTTCGGACATCCGCCGATTATCTCCATGCAGGACCTCGACCTCGTCGCCTAGCCTGGCCCGGTGAATCTTGACGATCTCGCCTGGCAGCGGCAGTTCGACGGCGGGATAGAGCCCGCCATGGCGGAATACCTGGCCCGACAGGGGCAGTTGGAGTTGCTGATCGAGACCGCCCGGGACCGCGGTGAGTGGCCCTGCGCCGAGGTGGCGGTCAGTGAGCTGTGCGATATGGGGGAGTTCGAACGGGCCCTGACGGTCCTGGAGCCGTTCGTCGCGGTCGGCTGGCCGTTCGCCGTACGGGAGTCCGCCTCGATCACGGTCCGGCTGGGCCGGATCGAGGAGGGGCTGGCGCTGGTGCGTCCGGACGCGGCCGGCCTGGAGTCGGCGCTCGACTGCCGCTGGTTCGCCGGGGCGCTGGTGGAGGCCGGGCGGGTGGACGAGGCCATCGAGGTGCTCACGCCCCACCTCGGGGAGCCCTGGATCCTGGAGTCACTGGTCGATCTGACCAGGGGGCAGGACCGTGACGCCCGCGTCCTGGAACTGCTCGCCCCGTGCGCCGAGCGGGCCCTGGGCGGCACGGCGGACTGCCGGTGCTCCGCGGCCGGGGATCGGCGCGAGTGCCGGCACCAGCCGTCGGCGGTGCTGGTGCTGTACAGCCTGGTCCTGGAGCGCATGGGCCGGGCGGACGAGGCGATCCGGCGGCTGGGCCCGGTCCTGCCCGTCGTCCCGGGCGTCGCCTGGCGGTACGCGAAACTCCTCGCCGATCAGGGCCGGTTCGAGCAACTGCGCGAGCTGGCCGACGGCGAGCACGCGGAGCTCGCCCTGAACCAGTACGCGGAGGCGCTGGAGGAGCAGGGGCGGGTCCGGGAGGCCGAAGCCGTCCTCCACGAGGCCCTTGCCGCGGACGGCGAGCACAGTCGCCGACGCCTCATGGCCTTCCTCGCCCGCCAGGGACGCCTCGACGAGGTCGTCGACGTCGGACGGCCCACGTACGAGCAAGCCGAAGGGAACCTCCTCCACGAGGCGATCGACCTGCTGATCAGGGCGGGCCGCCCGGAGCCGGCGCTGGAGCTCGTGGACGGCCTCGGCGCCGCGTACGTCGAGGCGCATGCCGATGTCCTGGGCCACACCCGGCTGCGCCTGCTCGCGAAGGCCGGGCGCTACACCGAGGGCATCGCGGAGGCGCGGGCCCTGAACGAGCGGGAGCCCGGCCAGTGGGACACCACGCTGGCCTGGCTGCTGGATCTGGACGGCCGGCCGGACGAGGCCCTCGACCTGCTCCGGTCGTCCACCCAGCGCTGGGCCCACCTGGCGGTTGCCGAGATCCTGAACAGGCGCGGCCGCTACGCCGAGGCCGTCGCCGCCGTCCCCACGGTGTCCGCCCAGCGCGAGGCCTGGGGCCGGGACTGAGACAGGAGGCCGCCGACCGGCCGGCCCGGATAGTTCAGTGAGAGAAATATTCAGGTGGACGGAGGCGTTCCGGCAGGAGCAGGCGCGGGAGGTCCGCGCGAGGCTGGAAGGAGTGCGGCGCCGTGCGCGTGGAGATCTGGACCGACATCAACTGCCCCTGGTGCTACATCGGCAAGGCCCGGTTCGAGCAGGCGCTGGCGGCGTTCCCGCACCGCGAGGAGGTGGAGGTCGTCCACCGCTCCTTCGAGCTGGACCCGCGGGCACCGCACGAGGCCCGACCGGTCGTACCGCTGCTCGCCGCCAAGTACGGGATGAGCCTGGAGCAGGCCGAGGCGGCGGAGGCCCGGATCGCGGAGAACGCGCACGCCGAGGGCCTGCCGTACCTGCGCGAGGGGCGCGACGCGGCGAACTCCTTCGACATGCACCGGCTGCTGCACTTCGCCGAGGAGCACGGCCGGCAGGGGCAGCTGCTGGACGCGCTGTACCGGGCGAACTTCGCCGAGGAGCGGTCGGCCTTCGAGGAGGGCCGGCTGGTCGAGCTGGCGGTCGAGGCCGGGCTGGACGGCGAGGCGGCCGCGGCCGTCCTGGCCGACCCGGAGGCCTACGCGGAGGCGGTGCGCGAGGACGAGACCACGGCGAGCGCCATGGGCGCGACGGGCGTGCCGTTCTTCGTCCTGGACCGGCGCCTCGGCGTCTCGGGCGCCCAGCCCGCGGAAACGTTCACCCGGGCACTGGAACAGGCCTGGGAGAGCCGGGTGGCGCTGCCGCTGACCCCGCTCGCGCCCAAGGAGTGAGGCGGGGCGGAGCAGGAAGTCGGCCCGTCCGACTTCCTGCTCACCCGGCTTGCCCACGGTGGGCGTAGACGATGTGCAGGCTCGCCGGAACACCCTTGGCCGCCCGCCCGGAACGCCAGCCCTCGTGGTCGAGCTCGATGCAGTAGTGCGCGTCGGGCCGCCACCCGAAGCGCCACCCGGGGGCCTCGCGGGTGAACTCGTGGAGCTGGGAACCCGACCAGCGGAAGGCCGTGGGGCTGCCGGTGACCACCAGCGTGTGGGCGGCCCCGGAGAACCGGAGCCGGTCCAGCCAGCCGGCGAAGTGGTGGCGTTCGTAGTCGATCTCCTCCTCGGACGGGAAGTCCGTCACCGGCAGGTCGACGGTGTGCGGCGTCCCGGCGCCGAGCCGCGCCCGGACCTCCTTCCAGCGCGACGCGGGGAAGCCCAGGCTGTGGTGGACCAGCAGGAGGTCCAGCCGGTCCTCGGACGGGACGTCGCCCAGCCCGGCCGGGCCGGCGTTGGCCCGCAGCGGCAGGTGCACCAGGGAGCGCCGGGAGCGGGCCGCCAGGGCCCAGGCGGTGGCCAGGTCCTCGGCGCCCTGCCGGTCGAGGTGCAGGCCCATGTACCTGCTGCCCGGGCTGGCGTACAGGAGGGCCCCGGCGGTCTGCCGCGCCGGGGTGATCACCCGGTACTCGTCCCGGCCGAGGCGCACCCGGTGGATCTTCGTTCGCAGTCTCACCAGGTCTTCGTACCGGAGGCCGACCGGGGCTGTCCCGCGGTTTTCCTCCGGCCGGGGCCGCGCGGCGCTGCTCCGCCACGAACCAGGCACCCCGGGGTGTCCTTGAGGGATCCGGCTCCCCGCCCGGCCGGAGGCGTCCGCGCGACAGTTCCGCAACACTCAACCTCCGTGTGTAAAAAGACCATTGAGGCCGCCTCGCCCTCTGGCACACACTGTGCACCGACGCCCCTCCGGGGGCGGGGTCATGACACACCAGGGGGTAGGGGCATGATCGACAAGGACACCGTTCTCAACCACCGGTACCGGCTGCTGGAACAGCTCGGCCGCGGCGGGATGGGGACGGTCTGGCGCGCCCGGGACGCCGTCACGGAACGGGACATCGCCGTCAAGGTGCTCAACCCGGGCCTGCTGGAGGATCCGACCGCCACCGAGCGCTTCCGCCGGGAGGCGAAGGCCGTCACCGGGATCGGCCACCCGGGCGTCGTGGGCGTCCACGACTACGGGGAGAGCGGTGCGGAGAGCACCGACGGCGTGGAGGCCACCGACGGTGCGGAGAGCACCGACGGCGTGGAGGCCACCGACGGTGCGGAGAGCACCGACGGCACGAAGGGCGCCGACGGCACGAAGGACACCGACGGTACGAAGGGCGCCGGCACCGGCCCGCGCTACGCCTACATCGTGATGGACCTGGTCGAGGGCCGGCCGCTCAGCGCGGTGCAGAAGGACGAAGGGCCGATGCCGCCCGAGCGGGCCCTGGCCCTGGTGGCCACCGCACTGGACGCCCTCCAGGCCGTCCACCAGTCCGCCATCGTCCACCGCGACGTCAAACCGTCCAACCTGCTGGTGCGCGAGGACGGCGCCGTGCTCGTCGCCGACTTCGGCCTCGCCCTGGCGATCGCCGACTCCAAACTCACCACGTCGAACGGCTTCATCGGCACCGCCTCCTACGCGTCCCCCGAACAGGTCGACCCTTCTCCCGACAACCCCGTCACACCCGCCGCCGACCTCTACTCGATGGGGGTCGTCTGTTACGAACTGCTGGTCGGGAAGCTGCCGTTCGAGGGCGGCCGCGCCATGCAGGTCGCGTACAAGCACGTCAACGAGCCGGCGCCGGAGCTGCCGGACACCTTCCCGCCGGCGGTCCGGGCGCTGGTCGCCAAGGCGCTGTCCAAGGCGCCGGAGGACCGGTACGAGAGCGCCGCCGAGATGGCGGCGGCGGCACGAGCGGCGGTCGGACTGCCGGTCGGGGAGTCCGGACGGCGGCCGGTCAGGCTGTGGAAGAGCGCCCCGAGGGCGGGCGGTGCGGGCCCCGCTCCGCGGAACGAGCCGGTCCCCGCGGCCGAACTGGTCGTGAGGGTGTCCCCGGTCGTCCAGGCGGACCCTGAGCAGGCGGCCAAGCAG
>NZ_JBHVET010000496.1:0-6716 GCF_042802135.1 Kitasatospora sp. NPDC057512 | reverse complement strand
GACGGCGGTCGGATGTCCCGACCGCCGTCCTCCTGACCGATCCCTCAGACCGTGACCAGCGTCTCCAGCGGAGCGCCGTCCAGGTGCCCGGCCAGCCGCTCGCGGCCGTCCAGGAAGCCCAGCTCCATCAGCACCACGACGCCCGCCAGCTCGGCCCCGGCCTCCTTCACCAGGTCCAGCGAGGCGCCGATGGTGCCGCCGGTGGCCAGCACGTCGTCCACCACCAGCACCCGCTCACCGGGCGTGAAGGCGTCGCACTGCACCTCCAGCGTCGCCGAGCCGTACTCCAGCTCGTACGAGCGCCGGAACACCTCGCCGGGCAGCTTGCCCTGCTTGCGGATCGGCACGAAGCCGAGCCCGGCCGCGAAGGCCGCCGGGGCCGCCAGCACGAAGCCGCGCGCCTCCAGGCCCACCACCTTGGTCGCACCGAGCTCCGCGGCCCGGTCCGCCAGCGCCCGGGTGAGGGCGCCGAAGGCCTCGGCGTCGGCGAGCAGCGGCGCGATGTCCTTGAACAGCACACCCGGCTTCGGGTAGTCCGGGACGTCCCGGATCCGGCTGTTCAGCAGCTCGGCCAGTGCGGTGTCGGCGGTGGTCACGGTGGGTTCCTCGGGTTCGTGGTCGGGTTCAGCGCTTGGTGGACGGACGGCCCTTGGCACGGGTGCCGGCCGACCGGCCGCGCTGTCCGACCATACCCGCAGGCTGCTCCTCGCCGTCCGGCTCCCCGTCCGCCGTGACGGCGTCCCCGGCCTCCGCCTTGGCGGCGGCCGAGGCCCGGTGCTGGAGGACCCGCTTGCGCAGCGCCTTCATCTCCGGCTGCTCCTCCTTGAGCTGCGCCAGCAGCGGGGTGGCGACGCAGATCGAGGAGTAGGCACCGGCCGCGAGACCGATGAACAGCGCGAGCGAGATGTCGTTCAGGGTGCCGGCGCCCAGGAGGCCGCCGCCGATGAACAGCAGCGCGGCGACCGGCAGCAGCGCCACCACGGTGGTGTTGAGCGAGCGCACCAGGGTCTGGTTGAGGCCCGCGTTGGCGGCCTCGCTGTAGGTGCGCTTGTTCTGCTTGGTGAGCCCCTTGGTGTTCTCCTTCACGGTGTCGAAGACGACGACCGTGTCGTAGAGGGAGTACCCGAGGATCGTCAGGAAGCCGATCACCGTACCCGGGGTGACCTCGAAGCCCACCAGGGCGTACACGCCGATGGTGATCAGGAGGTCGTGGATAAGGGCGACCAGCGCGGCCAGCGCCATCCGCCACTCGAAGGCGATCGCCAGGTAGACCGTCACCAGGACCATGAAGACGACCAGGCCGGTGAGCGCCTTCTGGGAGATCTGCTTGCCCCAGCTGGGGCCGATCACCTGGGCCTCGACGGTGTCCAGCGGCACGCCGAGCTTCTGGGAGAGCTCGGAGCGGATCTCGTCGGAGCTCTTCTGCTCCTCGGTGCTGACCTGGATGCGGATCTTGCCGTTGTCGGTCGACTGCACCAGCGGGTGCGAGGAGACGACCCCGTTCGCGGTTTCCTGCGCCTGGGAGACCGTCAGGCCGGGCTTGGCCACGGTGTAGACCGAGCCGCCCTTGAACTCGATGCCCAGGTGCAGGCCCATGGCCAGGCCGATCGCCGCGACGAGCACGATCACGCCGGAGATGGAGTACCAGAGCTTGCGGCGTCCGACGAAGTCGAAGCTGACTTCGCCCTGGTAGAGCCGGTGGCCCAGGTTGGAGAAGCGTGACACGGTGTCAGGCCTCCTTCACGGCGGCAGAGGAGGGGTTACGGCGACGGCTGCTGCGCAGCGGCGGGCGGGCGCCCAGCCGCTTCGGGTCCAGGCCGGACCACGGGTGGCCGTTCAGGAAGAACTTGCGACGGGCCAGCAGCGTGATCAGCGGCTTGGTGAAGAGGAAGATCACCACGACGTCGAGCGCGGTGGTCAGCCCCAGGGTGAAGGCGAAGCCCTGGACCTTGCCGACCGAGACCACGTAGAGGACCGCGGCACAGAGGAAGGACACGAAGTCCGAGACCAGGATGGTGCGCCGGGCGCGCGGCCAGGCCCGCTGGACCGCCGGGCGCAGCGGGGCGCCCTCGCGGACCTCGTCGCGGATGCGCTCGAAGTACACGATGAAGGAGTCGGCGGTGATGCCGATCGCGACGATCGCACCACAGACCGCCGGCAGGTTCAGCGCGAAGCCGATCGCGTTGCCGAGCAGGCTCATGATCGAGTAGGTCAGGGCCGCCGAGACGAGCAGACCGGCGATCGAGACCAGGCCGAGGCCGCGGTAGTAGACCAGCGAGTAGGCGACCACCAGCAGCATGCCGATCGCACCGGCCACCAGGCCGGCCTTGAGCTGGTCGCTGCCGAGCGCCGGGGAGACGGTGGTGATGTCGCTCTTGACGAACTCCAGCGGCAGGGCGCCGTAGCCGAGCACGTTGGACAGGTCCTGCGCCTCGGCCTGGGTGAAGCGGCCGGTGATCACGGCGCTGCCGCCGGGGATCGCGTTCTTGACCTCGGGGTGCGAGACGACCTGGTTGTCCAGGACGATCGCGAACTGGTTGTTCGGCGGGGCCTGGGTGGCGAGCTGGCCGGTGACCTTGGTGAAGTCGTCGGTGCCGGCGCCGTTGAACTGCAGCTGGACCTGCCAGCCGGCACCCGTCTGGGTGTCGAGGGTCGGCTGCGCCTTGGAGACGTCCGAGCCCTTCACGGCGACGGGGCCGAGGGCGAGCTTCTCGTAGTAGCCGTTCTCGGGCTTCTGCGAGCAGGCGACGACGGCCTTCTCGTCGGGGCCGGTCTGGGCGGCGCGGACCTCGGGCTTGGAGCAGTCGAGGGCGGCGAACGCGGCGGTCAGCTCCGGCGGCACGGTGCCCTGGGTCATCGCGGCGCTGAGGTCGGCGGCGCTCGGCGGGGTGGCCGCGGCGCTCGGGGCGCCGGTGGCGGGGGCGGAGGGCGCGGTGCTCGCGCCGGTGGCCGCGGCGGTCGGGCTGGCGCCCTCGGCGGCCAGCGCCTCGCTCTCGGGGCGGCCCTGCTTGGTGGCGCTCGCGCCCGGGGACGGGGTGCCGGTCGCGGCGGCGGGCGGGGTCGCGCCCGGGGTGCCGGTGGCGGCGGCGGACGGGGTGCCCGTGGGAGCCGGGGCGGTGACGCCGCTGGGCGCCACGGCCAGGACCGGACGGAAGAACAGCTTGGCGGTGGTACCCACCTGGTCCGCCGCGTTCTGCTGGTTCCCGCCCTTGGGGATGTTCACGATGATCGTGTTGTCGCCCTGGGTCTGGACCTCCGCCTCGGAGACACCCATACCGTTGACGCGACGCTCGATGATCCCGGTGGCGATGTCCATGTTGGACTTGGTGATCGCCTTGGGGTCGGTCGACTTCGCGGTCAGCGTGATGCTGGTGCCACCGGCGAGATCGATCCCGAGCCGGGGCTTGGTGGTGCCCGTCCCGAACATGAGGGCGACCAGTCCGACGGTGACGACCAGGATGAGGGCCAGTGCCCGCCCTGGGTAGCCGTCGCGCGGGCGCGACTTGGGTGTTGCCACCTTGCTCGTTTCTCCCTGTCCATGCCACTTCCCCGACCGGACCCCCGTCCGGCTCGTGGCGGGACAGGGGTCCGGCGGTTCTGCGGCCCTGAGGTCCTGTGGGCTCGCGGCACTGTGCCGCGCGGCCGGGCGGGTTGCCCGTCCGTACTACTTGCTCGCGGGAGCCCCGCCCTCGACGTCGCCCTTCTCGGCGCTGTCCTTGGAGAGCGACAGCGGCTTGTCCTCGACCGGCTCGGCGTCGGCGTCCTCGGCCTCCGGCTCGGGCAGCTCGTCATCGGCGGGGCGGCCGTTGATGATCGCGTCGTACTCCTGGGGGTCCAGGACGGCCGCGATGGCGCTCTTGGTGAAGTGGGTGACCACGCCGGGCGCGATCTCCAGCTCGACGGTCTCGTCGTTGACCGCCTTCACCTGGGCGTACAGACCGCCGATGGTGCGCACACCGGCCCCCGGCTCCAGCGCCGTCTGCATCTGCTGCATCTGCGACTGGCGCTTCTTCTGCGACCGGAACATGAGCACGATCGCGATGATCGGGAGGAGAAGGATGATGAGGTTCACTGCAGCCAGGGTCCTTTACGGGCCGCCGGCCGGCGGCCTGTGTGGTATTGGTCGGCCCGTCAGGTGAGAGGGGCGGTCCGGCGGAGTCTAGGCGACCCCGAATCGATCGGACAACGCCAAGCATCGCATCATGCCGCCGAAAGTGGCGACCCTCCGCCTGCACAGTTTCCCCGGACGCCACTCCGGGCTCCCCCCTGCGCCACCACGGAAGCACCGGCCGGGAACCGACCGGCCCGACTCACCCGTTCAGCCGATGGCGGTCAACTTTCGTCGGCGGGGAACAGGTCCGGCTGCGCCGGAACACGCCCGCGAGTGGTCTGGACCGGCGGGGTCAGGCCGAGGTGCTGCCAGGCGGCCGCGGTGGCGATCCGGCCGCGCGGGGTGCGGGCGAGCAGGCCCTCGCGGACCAGGAAGGGCTCGGCGACCTCCTCGACCGTCTCCGACTCCTCACCCACGGCGACCGCGAGTGTCGACAAACCGACCGGACCGCCGCCGAACAGCCGCAGCAGCGCGTCCAGCACCGCGCGGTCCAGCCGGTCCAGCCCGCGGGCGTCCACCTCGTAGACGTCCAGCGCCTGGGCGGCGATCCCGGCGTCGACCACGCCGTCGTGCCGGACCTGGGCGTAGTCGCGGACCCGGCGCAGCAGCCGGTTGGCGATGCGCGGGGTGCCGCGTGAGCGCCCGGCGATCTCGGCCGCGCCGGCCGGGTCTATCTCCACGTCCAGCAGCGCGGCCGAGCGGTGCACCACCCGCTGGAGCTCGGCCGGGGCGTAGAACTCCATGTGCCCGGTGAAGCCGAAGCGGTCGCGCAGCGGGGGCGGCAGCAGGCCGGCCCGGGTGGTGGCGCCGACCAGGGTGAAGGGCGGCAGCTCCAGCGGGATGGCGGTGGCGCCCGGGCCCTTGCCGACGATCACGTCGACCCGGAAGTCCTCCATCGCCATGTAGAGCATCTCCTCGGCCGGCCGGGACATCCGGTGGATCTCGTCGAGGAAGAGCACCTCGCCCTCGGTGAGCGAGGAGAGGATCGCCGCGAGGTCCCCCGCGTGCTGGATGGCCGGGCCGGAGGTGATCCGGATCGGGGCGCCCAGCTCGGCGGCGATGATCATGGACAGGGTGGTCTTGCCGAGCCCGGGCGGGCCGCTCAGCAGCACGTGGTCGGGCGCGCTGCCGCGCTGGCGGGCGGCCTGGAGCACCAGCGACAGCTGCTCGCGCACCCGCTCCTGGCCGATGAACTCGTCCAGCAGCTTGGGGCGCAGCGCCGCCTCCACCGCCTGGTCCTCACCGTCGGCGGCGGCCGTGACCAGCCGGTCGGTGGGTTCCGGGTCGTACATCGTCGCGGGCTCCAGAGTCTCCGGTGTCGACAAAAGGACAGATCGTCAGGTGGTCAGCGGGCGCGGTTGAGGCCGCGCAGGGCGAGCCTGAGCAGGGCTCCGACGTCCGTCACCGCCTGCGCCTCGGCCTCCGGGGTGACGGCCGCGACCGCCTCGTCCGCTTCGCGCGGGGCGTAGCCGAGGCCGGTCAGCGCGGAGTGCAGCTGCTCGCTCCACGGCGCCGGGCCGGCCGCGATCGGCTTCTGCGCGGGCACCGCCCCGTGCGGGGCGCCGAGCTTGTCCTTGTACTCCAGCAGCAGCTTGGCCGCCTTGGCCTTGCCGATGCCCGGCACCGCGACCAGCGCCTTCTCGTCGCCGCCCGCGATCGCGGCGCGCAGCGCGTCGGGGCTGTGCACGCCGAGGATCGCCTGCGCCAGCTTGGGGCCGACACCGGGCGCGGCCTGGAGGATCTCGAACACGGCGCGCTCGTCGTCGTCCGCGAAGCCGAACAGGGTCAGCGAGTCCTCCCGGACCACCAGCGAGGTGGCCAGCCGGGCCGGCTCGCCCAGCCGCAGCCCGGCCAGGGTGTTCGGGGTGCACTGCACGGCCATGCCGACCCCGCCGACCTCGACCACCGCGATCCCGGAGGAGACGGCCGCCACGGGCCCTTGCACGAAGGCGATCATCGGACGGTGCCTTTCGGAGGAGTGGAGCGGGAGGTGGCGCGGGCGGCCAGGACGGCGGCCTCCAGCCGGTTGGTCGCCCCGCCGCGCCAGATGTGGCAGATGGCCAGCGCCAGCGCGTCGGCGGCGTCGGCGGGCTTGGGCGGCGCGTCCAGCCGCAGCAGGCGCTGCACCATGGCGGTGACCTGCGCCTTGTCGGCCCGGCCGGAGCCGGTGACGGCGGCCTTGACCTCGCTGGGGGTGTGCAGGGTGACGGGGATGCCGCGCCGGGTGGCGCAGAGCATCGCGACGGCGCTGGCCTGGGCGGTGCCCATCACGGTGCGGACGTTGTGCTGGGCGAAGACCCGCTCGACGGCGACCAGGTCGGGCCGGTGCTCGTCCAGCCAGGCCTCGATGCCCTGCTCGACCTGGAGCAGCCGCTCCCCGATCCCGGCCTCGGCGGGGGTGCGCACCACCCCGACCCCGGCCATCCGCAGCGGCCGGCCCGGCGCGCCCTCGACCACGCCGACCCCGCACCTGGTCAGCCCCGGGTCCACACCCAGTACCCGCACCACTCGCCCGTCTCCCTGCCACTCGCCACGAAGGACCTCCGCAGGCTACCGCCCGGGTCCGACAACCCCACCGACGACACCGGCCCGGTGGTCCAGGGAC
>NZ_JBHVET010000495.1:0-6719 GCF_042802135.1 Kitasatospora sp. NPDC057512 | reverse complement strand
GTCCCAGGGCGAGCGGCGTCACCCTGGTCGGCCCGCCGAGAATTCCTCCGGAGGGGGCACAACCCCGGGCGTTCCCAGGCGTCCAACCAGTGCTGGCAGCAAGCCCGTCCAGCACCGTCGACCCCCGGGGGGATCCGATCATGCGGGCCAGAACAGCCATGTCCCTCGCCGCCCTGGCGGCGCTCGTCCTCACCGCCCCGGCCCTCGCCGCCGTCCCGGCGACCGCCGCACCCACCGCCGCTGCCTCACCCGACGTCACCGCACCCGCCGGGTACGTCGGGATGTCCCCGATCCGGGTCCTGGACACCCGCGACGACAGCAAGGTCCCGGAGACCCGCACCGCTCGGCCGCTGCGGGCCGGCGAGTACTTCTCGACCCCGATCGCCACGGGCTGCCTCAACCCCCCGCGGCAGGAGTGCTTCGGCGTCGTCCCGACCGATGCCACGGCCGTGGTGGTCAACGTGACCGTGACCGACCCGACCGCCGACGGCTTCGTCACGCTCGGCTCCGCCCCCGGCATCCCGGGCACCAGGCCCGCCACCTCCAGCATCAACTTCAGGCCCGGCCAGACCGTCTCGAACCTGGTCACGGTCGCGACCGGCCCGGTCAGCCACGACGTCCCGTGGCTCACCCTCTACAACAACGCGGGCACCACCGACGTCGTCCTCGACGTGGTCGGCTACTTCCGGACCGCGGCGACCGACACGTTCCGCCCGCTGTACCCGAGCCGGATCGCCGACAGCCGCCGCGACACCACCGGCCGGATCGACAGCGACTCGGTGCGCAGCTACCACGTCGCCCGCACCGAGCTGGGGACCACGGACGCCACCGCGGTGGTCCTCAACGTCACCGCGGTCGACGGCTACCGGGACGGCTTCCTGACCGCGTACCCGGCCGGTGAACCCCGACCTGACGTCGGCTCGAACGTCAACTTCCCGGCGGGCTCGACGGTCGCGAACCGCGTCGTGGTGAAGGTCGGCCAGGACGGCAGGATCAACCTCTACAACCACGTCGGCCCGGTGCACGTCGTCGTCGACATCGTCGGCTACTACGGACCGTCCGGCAAGGGCCGGTACAGCGCGCTCAGGACACCGGTGCGGAGCCTGGACTCCCGGCTCGGCGGCGGACCGGTGCCGGGGTCGGGCACCCGGATGATCCAGGCCGTCCCCACCGACGGCTCCGTGCCGAACGCCTTCGCCGTCGAAGCCAACATCACGGCCACCAACGTCCTCGCCGACGGCTACCTCGCGGTGACCCGCGAACCGAACCTGCAGACGGGCACCTCCACCGTCAACGTGGTGCGGGGGCAGACCACCTCGAACTCGGCGACCGCCGAGGTGCTCGAAAGCACGGGCACCTACGCCGTCTACAACCACGGGGCCGACCTGGACCTCGTCGCCGACGTGAACGGCTACTACGTCACCGGCTGACCCGCACCCGCCCGCGCCGCCCGCCCGTGGTCCCGCACATCGTCCGGACGCTCCGGACGACGTGCGGGCGCCGCCCGGACGGCTCAGACCGGCCAGCGCTCACCGCGCCAGGCGGCGTCCCAGAACATCCACTCGTAGCGCGAGGTGGTCACGAAGTGCTCGACCACCCGGCGGCGTTCGGCCGCGGACAACTCCTCGCCCAGCCGGTCGGTGAGCGCCAGCACCCGGCGGACCACCGACTGGAAGGCCTCGTCACCGTAGGTGGAGATCCACTTGGCGTACAGCGGGTCGGGCGAGCCCTGGGCGAGCAGCGCCTCGCCGACCCGGGCGTAGATCCAGTAGCAGGGCAGCACCGCACCGAGCGCCTCGGCGAAGGAGCCGCCGTAGACGGTGGCCAGCAGGTAGCTGGTGTACGCCCGGGTGGTGGGCAGCACCGGCTCGGCGGCGGCCTCCTCGGCGCTGCCGCCGAAGGCGGTCAGGAACTCGGCGTGCATGCCCTGCTCGGCGGCCAGCGCGCCGACCGCGTCGTCGGCGAAGGCCCGGACGTCCTCCTCGCCGGGCGCCTTGGCGGCGCAGACGGCGAGCGCGCGGGCGTAGTCGCGCAGGTAGTGCGAGTCCTGGACGACGAAGTGGCGGAAGGCCTCGCGCGGCAGGGTGCCGTCGGTGAGCCCGGCCAGGAAGGGGTGGGCGAGGATCTCGGCGTACACCGGCTCGATGGCCGCCCAGAGTTCTTCGGTCAGCGTCTTGGTGCTCATGCCGCGACCCTAACCGCCGGGGCGGCCCCGACGGCCGGCGTGCCGCCGTCCTCCCTCGTCCCCGGACCCGTCCGTCCACCTCCCGGACCGGGCGCGTTCGACGCCACCCCGCCGTGTGGTGGTTCCGCCGGGAGGGTGGTTCCTGTCAGGCTTGGGCGGCATGAAGGGTTTCCTCATCAAGACACTGATCAACGCGGCGGCCATCTGGGTCGCCGCCTGGATCGTCAGCGGCATCCAACTCGCCCAGGGCAAGGCCGACTGGCAGCACAAGGCGCTGACGGTGCTCGGCGTCGCCGTCGTCTTCGGCGTGGTGAACTGGCTGATCAAGCCGGTGGTCAAGCTGTTCTCGTTCCCGCTGTTCATCCTCACGCTGGGCCTGATCACCTTCGTGATCAACGCCCTGATGCTCCTGCTCACCTCCTGGGCCTCCGGGAAGCTGAGCCTGGACTTCCACGTGACCAACTTCGGCTCCGCGCTGGTCGGTTCACTGATCATCAGTCTGGTCGCGTGGGGCCTGCACCTGGCCCTGGACGACGACTGACCGGTGCCGTGCGGACGGCCGAAAGGGGCCCGCACCCGGGTGTCGCCACCGGGTACGGGCCCCTTCGCCGTTCCTGTGCGACCGCTGCCGCCGGGGCGCTCACCCCGCGTTCTCACGCCCCTTGAGCAGGTCCGCGAGCTGGGCGTCGATGTCCCGCCCGGAGAACTCCTGCCCCATCGGCACCAGCCGGTCGGTCCGCGCCAGGAAGGCGATCAGCGGCGCGGACGAGGCGCACAGCAGGGCGTCCCCGTCGGGGGAGTGCAGCACGATGCGGACCTCCGAGAGCTCGTCGCCGACCGGGCGGATGTGCACGTCGCCCTCGCCCGCCGGCCCGCTGATCCCGTCGAGCAGCAGCTCCCGCGCGAAGTACCAGGTGACCGGGGCGTCGCCGGGCAGGTGGAAGGTGAGCCGGACGGCGTACGGGTCGTCGGCCTCGTACGCCAGGTCCACCGGGAGGCGGAAGGAGAGCTCGTGCGAGACCACGAGGTTCATCACCAGGTGACCCTGGACTGTGCTGTGCTGCATGGCGCCAGTACCTCTCGTTCTGCCCGCGCCGTCGGTTCGCTTGGTCCGATGGCGGCGGACATGTTTTCGACGGTTTTTGTGACGGTTTATGCAACCAATCCACGTTCGATCATCATCGTCCATGTTTGGGGATGTAGTGGACAAGGCGTGCTTTTTCAAATGGTGAACGAGCCGGAGCAGGTCCAGACCAAGCCGTGTCAGAAGATGAACGACGGGCTCATCGCCCCGACCCCGCGCCGCAGTTGGCACGCGACGGAGACCAACCGGTCGGCCTGCTCGACCGGGAGCGACAGGGCCATCGTGGCGACCACCGGGCCGATGGTGATCGGGACCGCCGCGCAGACCGTGCCGAGCGCGTACTCCTGACGCTCCAACACCGGCATGGTCGGCCGCAGCGAGGCGAGCCGGCGCAGCACCGCGGTCTCGCCGGTGAGGGTCGACGGGGTGAGCCCGGCCGGCGGGTGGCGGGCGAGGTGGTCGCGGCGCTCCTCCTCGGGCAGCTGGCCGAGCAGGCACTGGCCGATGGCGTGCGCGTGGGCGGTGGCCCGGAAGTCCGCCCAGGGCTCGACGGCCGGGCGGTTCGGGTCCTCGGCCACGTCCACCACGTGGACCTCCCCGTCCCGGTACAGCGCGAAGTAGACCGCGGCGCCGAGCTCGTCCCGTAAGGACCGCATCCGCGTCCGCAGGTCGGGGTCGCCGCACCGGCCGCGGGAGCGGGCTATGCCGTCGAGCGCCTCCCCGTGGAAGAAGCGCCCCTCGGAGCGCCGCAGGTAGCCCTCGTGGGCCAGGGTCCGCAGCAGGTGGTAGGCCGTGCCGAGGGGCAGTTCGGCGGCCCGGGCCAGCTGCTTGGCGGTCGCGCCGCGGCCGAAGCCCCCGACGGCCTCCAGCAGCCGCAGCGCCCGCTGGACGGAGCCGATCAGGGTGGGCCCGCGGTCCGCCTCGGACGGCCGCGGCGCGGCGGGCCCGGCCTCCCGCGTGATCCCGACCGGTCGTGCGGCCTCGAACGGTCGCGCTTGCCCGGACGGTCGTGCACTCCCGGACGGTCGTGCGTTCCCGGCCGGTCGCGCTTTCCCGGCCGGTCGCGCTTTCCCGGACGGTCGTGCGTTCCCGGCCGGTCGCGCTTTCCCGGCCGGTCGCGCTTTCCCGGCCGGTTGCCCTCCGAACGGTATGGCCGTCTCGAACGGTTGCGTCTTCTCGAACGGCTGTGCGATCCGATCCATGACACCCAACCCCCAGCCCGAGTCCCTCGTACAGGTCCGTGCCCAGAACGGGCATGCGGAACGAAACCTCCGATTTGCCCGATAGCTGCTCATTGCAGCACAGCGGGACCCCGAACGGATGCACCCGACCGGGTCGGCGTTTCGACCCGTTCCCGGTGTGTTTCGACCCGTTCCCCGGGTTTCGTTCCTCCCCCGGCGCGGGAGACTTCCGCACAACGCGCCAGTCCCGGAGGTGGCCATGGGCCCCGAGAACCGCACCGCGTCACCGCGCCCGGTCGTGAAGCGCACCGCGCGGGCGATCCTGCTGGAGCTGGACCCGGACGATCCGTACGGCCCGGCCTCGATCGTGCTGATCCGGCGGGTCCGGCCGGACTCGCCGCACCCGTACTGGATCACGCCCGGCGGCGGGGTCGAGCGGGAGGACCGGACGGTGGTCGAGGCGCTGCACCGCGAGGTGGACGAGGAGCTCGGCGGCAAGATCGTGGACGTGGTGCCCGCCTTCGTCGACACCATCAGCCACACACTCCCCCAGCCTCCGGCCGGGGGGACCCCCATCGACGACGGCACCCCGCCGCACCCACACGGGGTCAAGGTGCAGCACTTCTTCGTCTGCCGGCTCGCCTCGATGGACCTCGCCCGGCGGCACGGGCCCGAGGTGACCGATCCCAACGGCGAGTACGAGGTGGTCCGGCTGCCGTTCACCCGCGAGGGCGTCACCTCGGTCAACGTGGTCCCGCCCCGGCTGCGGGCGTACCTGGCGGCCAACATCGAGGGTATCCGCGCGCTCCTCGCCCCCGACCTCGGGTGATCACACGGCGGCCGGGTCGCCGACCGGGTCGTGCCGGATCCGCTCGGCCGGGATCCCGGCCCGCAGCAGCACCCCGACGCCCCGGCGCACCATCGCCGGCGGCCCGCTGAGCACCGCCTCGCGACCGGTCCACGGGCCGAACCGACCCACCGCATCGGGCAGTTCGCCGGTCAGCAGGCCGCCGGCCAGGAGCCCGCCGTCCGGCAGGCCCCCGGCATGGCCGCCGCCGGAGAGCACCGGACGGACCGTCAACCACCGGTGGCGCGCGGCCAGTTCGCGCAGCCCGTCCAGCGCGTACAGCTCCTCGGCCCGGCGGGCCCCGTAGAACACCTCGACCCGGCGGCCGGACGTACCGTGCTCGGCGGCCTCCTCGACCAGGGCGCGGATCGGCGCGATGCCGGTACCGCCGCCGAGGCAGAGCAGGTCCCGGCCGGCCGCGTGGTCGACGGTCATCGCGCCGGCCGCCGGGCCGAGCCGCAGCACGTCGCCGGGCGCGGCCCGGTGGACCAGCGCGTTGCTCACCCAGCCCGCCTGGACGGCCTTGACGTGGAAGGTCAGCAGTCCGTCCGGGCGGGGCGCGCCGGCGAAGGAGTAGTGCCGCCAGACCCGCGGCCACCAGGGCGTCTCCAGCGCGGTGTACTGCCCGGCCCGGAACGGGTAGGCCTGGTCCGGCCGGACGGTGACCACCGCGACGTCCCGGGTGCGGCGCTCGTGCCGGACGATCTCGCCCTGCCACCAGGGCGGCGAGGTGCGGGCGTCCTCCTCGGCGGCCTCGATCATGGTCGAGGAGATCATCCGGTAGGCACGGCGCCAGGCCGATTCGGCCTCGGCGTCCCACCGGTCGTCCGCGTACCGGGCGAGCGTCCGCACCAGGCACTCCTCCACCACGGCGTAGTGCCCGGCCGGCGCCCCGTACCGGCGGTGGCTCCGGCCGAGCCCGGCCAGCGTGGCGCGCAGGGCCGCCGGCCGGTCGAGCTCGCGCACCACGGCCAGCAGGGTGCGGAACAGCCGCTCGCGGTGGACGTCCATGGCGGCGGGGAAGGACGAGCGGAGCTCGGGGTGGCGCAGGAAGAGCAGCGCGAAGAAGTGCGCGGTGGCCCGGTCGGCGACCGGCTCGACGGCGGCGAGGCCGGCCCGGACCAGCGCGACCTCCCGGGCGGTGAGCGGCCGCCGGTCGGTGCCCGGGTCCTGCCCGGCGGCGGGGAGCGCGGCGGGGAACTGCCCGGCCGGGGTCCGTACACCCCAGGCCTCGCTCCACCGGTCGCCCGGGCCCGCCCAGTTGAGGCCGGGGGCGTCGGCGAACAGCGGACGGAAGTCGGCGGCCTGGGCGGGAGTCGGGACGTGGGCATGGACCGGAGCCGGGGCGAACGGCGGCTGCACCGGCCGAACGGGCTCCAGTAGCGACACCGGCGGCAGCACCTCCGTCGGCGCGTCCGCCGC
>NZ_JBHVET010000494.1:0-6722 GCF_042802135.1 Kitasatospora sp. NPDC057512 | reverse complement strand
GGGCCCGCCCCGCGCGGCCCGGGGCCTCCGTACGTCCCGGGGCCTCCGTACGTCCCGGGGCCTCCTGGGGCCTCCGTACGTCCCGGGGGGACGCCTGCCGCACCCGGCGGGCGTCCGGCGGCCCCCGCCGCTAGCGTGTCCCGCATGGAGATCCTCGCGTACGGAGTGCAGGCCGACGAACGGCCGCTGCTGGAGCAGGCCTTCGCCGGCCGCCACGGGCTGCGCTGCCTGGACGTGTTCCTCAACCGCGACACCGCCCCGCTCGCCGCCGGCTACCCGGCCGTCAGCAGCAGCGTCAACGCCGTCCTGGACGCCGAGACCCTCGCCGTCCTCGCCGCCGGCGGCACCGAGCTGATCGCCCAGCGCTCCACCGGCTTCAACAACATCGACCTCGACGCCGCCGCCGAACTCGGCCTCACCGTCGCCCGGGTCTCCCACTACAGCCCGTACTCCGTGGCCGAACACGCCTGGACCCTCGCACTGGCCGTCAACCGCCGCCTCACCCGCGCCGCCGGCCGCACCCGCGAGTTCGACTTCCGCCTCGACGGCCTCCTCGGCCGCGACATCCACGGCATGACCGTCGGCGTCATCGGCACCGGCAAGATCGGCGAGTGCTTCGCCCGGATCGCCGCCGGCTTCGGCACCGAACTCCTCGGCTGGGACATCGCACCGAACCCCGCCTGCCTCGACCTCGGCATGCGCTACACCGAACTGCCCGAACTCCTCACCCGCGCCGACCTGGTGAGCCTCCACGTCCCCCTGCTCCCGGCCACCCACCACCTCATCGACGGCGCCGCCCTCGCCCGCATGAAGGACGACGCCATCCTCATCAACTCCAGCCGCGGCGGCCTCGTCGACAGCGCCGCCCTGGTCGAGACCCTGCGCGCCGGACGCCTCTCCGGCGTCGGCCTGGACGTCTACGAGGAGGAGACCGGCGTCTTCTTCACCGACCGCTCCATCGAGGGCATCACCGACGACACCCTCGCCCGCCTCGTCACCTTCCCCCAGGTCCTCGTCACCAGCCACCAGGCCTACTTCACCCGCACCGCCGTCGGCCAGATCATCGACGCCACCGCCCGCAACATCGACGACCACGCCGCCGGCCGCCGCAACGAGAACACCCTCGTCCCCAGGACCTGATCCCGCGGATGGTGACCCGGGTCACGGGAACCGGCCTTCCCGCCCGGACAAGGCATGACGTGAACCATCCGCACTCCCGGCTCCGGGCCGGGAACCCCGAAGCGTTCCGCGACCTCTTCCGGGACCACGCGTCCCTGGTGTACCGCCACGCCGTGCGCGTGACCGGGAACTGGGCACTCGCCGAGGACGTCGTCTCGCTGACCTTCCTCGAGGCCTGGCGCCTGCGCGGGAAGCTCCGCGACGAGGGCGACAGTCCACGCCCCTGGCTCATGGGCATCGCCGTCAACGTGCTGCGCAACACGACGCGCGCCGCCCGCCGCCACAGCGCGGCCATGGCCCGCATGCCCGCGACCGACCCGGTCCCCGACTTCGCCGACGAACTCGTCGGCCGGATCGCCGACTCCGAGCAACTCGCGGCCGCCCACAAGGCCTTGGGGCGCCTGCGGCGCTCGGAACGCGAGGTCTTCGCGCTCTGCGTCTGGTCCGGGCTCGGCTACGCGGAGGCGGCGGCCACCCTCGGCATACCCGTCGGCACCGTGCGCTCGCGCCTCTCCCGTGCCCGCACCCGACTGCGCAGACTCGCGGCCGAGGAACTGCGCGCCGCGCAGAAGAACACGGAACCGCTCCCGATCCCCGGACAAGTACAGGGCAGCCGCGGCACCGCGGCCCGGCCGCACAAGGAGACGCACCGATGATCCGCAACTCGCGGCGGCGCACCGAACCGCTCGACCCCGCGGAACTGGCCCGTCTGCTGCCGGCGCCGGCCGATCCCCGCCTGGCGGCCGACCGCCAGGACCTGCTCGAGGAGCACTTGATGAGCGAGATCCACCGGTCCGACCAGGCCGCCCCCGCGGCCGCCCCGGTACGGCGCCCGCTGCGCCGCGCCGTCCTCTTCGCGGCGCCGGTCGCCGCGGCCGCGGCCCTCGCCGTGGTCGTCTCCCTGAACACCCCGGCCGGCACCGTCGACTCCCCGCAGCTGGTCAGGGCACCCGTCGTGCAGATCGAGGAGGGGAGCACCGTCCAACTCGCCTCGACGGTCCACGCGATCGCCACCGCCGCGACGGCGCGCACCACGCCCCAGCCCGGACCGGGCCAGTTCATCTACGTCAAGAGCCAGGTCTCCTTCATGGCCAGCCGTCACAACGCGGACACCGGGGAGTCCGCCACCTGGGTCCAGCCGCTGCACGACCGCGAGGTGTGGAAGTCCCCTGACGGAACCAAGGGCTGGCTGGACGAGCCGGGCTACCAGTCGAAGGGCGGCATCACGCTGGACAACGACGAGCCCCGCGAGCAGCTGACCTACCAGTGGCTCGCGGCCCAGCCCGCCGACCCCGACGCGCTGCTGAAGTCCGTCTACTCGACGGTGAGCGGCGACCGGGACCACGACCAGCAGGCGTTCAGGGAGATCGGCTCCATCATCCGCGAGCAGCTCATCCCCTCCACCCTCGCCGCCTCGCTCTACGAGGCCGCCGGAAAGATCCCGGGCGTCGTCGTGGTCGAGCACGCCCAGGACGCCTCCGGCCGCGACGGGATCGCGCTGGCGCGGCTCGACCCCCAGACCGGCGAGCGATCGGAGTGGATCTTCGATCGGGAGAGCCACCAGTACCTCGGCAGCCGTGGCGTCCAGGTCCGGGAGCAGTACGGCATCAAGCCCGGCACCGTCGTGGAGCGCACGACCATCGTCACCCGGGCCGTCGTCGACGCGAAGAACCAGCGCCCCGGCGCCGGGCAGGCCACGGCCTGACGGTCCCGCGCCGGGTGGGGCCGCCGGCCGCCGCGACGGGGGCGCCCGCCTCCCGGCGGCCCCTCAGGGCCGGCCGAGCGCCTGGCGGTACCAGGGGGCGGCCTCCGGGAGGCGGGCCAGCGGGCCGGGGCCGGGCGGGCAGGCGGCGAGGTGCCAGATCCGCTCGCTGCGGTACCAGTGGTCGCGGGCGATCAGGCCGAACTGCCGCTCGGAGACCCGGCCGGGCGCGGCGGCCAGCAGTCGGCGGCACTCCTCCCAGGGGGTGTCCGGGCCGTCCGGGGCGGGCAGCAGGCCGAGGTCGGCCAGGGCCGTGAGCAGGTCGCCGCCGCGGACCGGGTCGGGGTGCGAGGCGTGGTGGACGCCCGGCGGGGCGGCCTGCCCGTCCAGGGCGAGCGCGGTGATCAGCCGGGCCAGGTCGGCGCGGTCGACCATCGAGAGCCGCGTGCGGCCGCCCTCCCAGCGGACCGGCACCCGGCGGACCAGCTCGGCCAGCGCGGGCACCACCCAGCGGTCGCCGGTGCCGGTCACCAGTCCGGGGCGCAGCACGCACCCGCCGGCCGCCAGTGCGTGGCGCTCGCCGAGCAGCCGGGTGCGGCTCGCCTCGGACACCGGGGCGGGCGGCACCTCGTCCACCTCGATGCCCTGGTGCGGGCCCTCGCCGTAGACCGCCGCCGTGGAGAGGTGGACGACCCGCCGTACCCCGGCGCGGGTGGCGGCCGCCATCAGGGCGGCGGTGCCCCGGTCGTTGACGGCCTCGCACTCCTCGGTGCCGCCGTCGACCCGGGAGGCGAGGTGCACCAGCGCCCCGGCGCCCGTACAGAGCTCCGTGAGTGCCGCCGGGTCGGCCAGGTCGCCCGGGACCCAGGCGGTGCCCGGTACGGCGCCCTGGGGCGGTGTGCGGGCCAGGGCGCGTACCCGGGCGCCGCGCGCGGCGAGGGCCGCGAGCACGCCGGAGCCGATGAAGCCCGTCGCCCCGGTCAGCGCGACCGTGGTGGGCGCCGCAGGGCCGTGTTCCGTCGCCATCTCCGAGCCTCCCTGCCGACCGGCCGGTCAGTCTAGCCAGGAGGCGCTCCGGTGGGGAGACACCCGTACGGAGGGGGCGGGGGAATGCTCCGGGGTAAGCCCACCTAGGCTGTATGTCAAGCAAAACGGGCGAACCGGACCCGCACCCGGGACCACGAGGACGGAAAGCAGGACCCGCCGATGGGCGACGGAATGTCAGGAATGCACCACCACGGCGGGATGACCCAGCTAGGCCCGTTCAGCTTGTCCAACGTCTGGACCTGGTCCCCCGACTGGGTGTTCCTGCTCGGCGGACTGGTCCTCCTGGGGCTGTACGCGGCGGGCGTGGTGCGGCTGTACCGGCGCGGCGACCGCTGGCCGATCGGCCGGGCGGTCGGCTGGGCGGCGGGTGTCGCCACCATGCTGCTGGTCACCTGCACCGGACTGAACGACTACGGCATGGTGCTGTTCAGCGCGCACATGATCCAGCACATGGTGCTCTCCATGCTGACGCCGATCCTGCTGCTGCTGGGCGCCCCGATCACGCTGGCGCTGCGCGCCCTGCGCCCGGCCGGCAAGGGCCGTCCGCGCGGGCCGCGCGAGCTGCTGGTGGCGCTGCTGCACAGCCGGTACATGCGGGTCGTCTCGCACGCGGCGTTCACCATCCCGATGTTCATCGCGAGCCTGTACGGGGTCTACTTCACCCCGCTGTTCGACTTCCTGATGCAGTACCGCCTCGGGCACATCTTCATGATGGTGCACTTCCTGCTCACCGGGCTGGCCTTCTTCTGGCCGATCATGGGCGTGGACCCGGGCCCGCACCGCCCGGGCCACGTGATGCGGATCATCGAGCTGTTCATGGGGATGCCGTTCCACGCCTTCTTCGGCGTGGCGGTGATGATGGCGGGCCACCCGCTGGTCACCACCTTCACCGTGGAGGGCGCACCACCGGGGACGAACCTGCTGGAGGACCAGAAGCTGGCCGGTGGCATCACCTGGGCGTTCGGCGAGATCCCGACCGCGATCGTGCTGATCGCGCTGGTGTACCAGTGGATGGGCTCCGAACAGCGGCAGGCCCGCCGCCGCGACCGCTCCGAGGAGCGCACCGGCGACGCCGAGCTGGAGGCGTACAACGCCTACCTGGCCTCGCTGCACAAGCGCGACCGGCGCCCCGGCACGGCTCCGGCCGCCCCGGCGGCCCCCGTGGCGGGCGTCACCCCGGCGGCCGAGACCGGCTGAGCCTTCGGCCCGCCCACCACGCGGCCACCGCGGAACGACCGTTCCCGGGAATCCCCGTTCCGCCTCCGGAACGGGGATTCCGCGTTTCGGGACCGCCCCGGAACGGTCGTTCCGCCGCGGGCGTTCGAACGTACATGCACGTCCTGCTGTTCGTCGCCGTCCTGCTCTGCGGGTCCGTCCCGCTCTGGCTGCTCGGCTTCCTCGGCCTGGCGCTGTACCAGCGCCGCCGGCCCGCGCCGGCCGGCTCCGACTACCTGGTGGTCCTGGGCGCCGCGCTGGAGGGCTGCGAGCCCGGGCCCCCGCTGGCGGCCCGGCTGGACGCCGCGCTGGAACGTTTCGCCGCCGAGGAGGCCGCCGGGTACGCCCCGCTGGTCCTGGTGACCGGCGGGAAGGGCCCGCACGAGGACTGCACCGAGGCCGCCGCGATGGCCCGCTACCTGGTCGCCCGGGGCGTCCCGGCCGAGCGGATCCGGCGCGAGGAGCGGGCCGTGAACACCGCCGAGAACCTGCGTTTCAGCGCCGCCCTGATGGCCGCCGAGCGCCCCGGCTACCGCTGCACGGTGGTCACCAACGGCTTCCACACCGTCCGCTCCGCCCTCGCCGCCCGCAGGGCCGGCGCCCCCGCCGCCGTGCTCGGCGCGGACGGCCCGCTGGCACACGGCCCGTACCTCCTGCTGCGCGAGGCCGTCGGCACCGCCCTCGCCCTGTGGCGCCCGCACGGGGCCGCCCTGCTCCTGGTGGTGGCGGCGGCCGGGGCCGGGGCACTGCTCGGACTGTCCTGAGGACGGTCCGAGGGCCGGGTGCGGAGCGGTCCCGGTGCCGGGCTCTGGATCATGTCGCACCCCTCCGTCAGGATGGGGGCGGAGCCGAGTGCGGAGGGGGCACCGAGCGTGCACGAGTGGAGCGCCTTGCAGCGGGCCTGCGTCCTGGTGGCCCTGGCGGCCGCCCTGGTCGCGACGGTGGTGGGCGGGCTGGCCGCCTGGCAGTGGGTGTTCGACGACCCGGGGTGGCTGTCCTGGCACGGGTGGGCGTTCGGGGCCGCCCTGCTGGCGGGCGCGGCGGCCTCGGGACCGTTCCTGCGGGACGAGGTCTCCCCCGGCGCGGTCGTGGGCATCGGCCTGTTCCTGCTCGTACCGCCGCTGGTCGGCGCCCTGATGGCGGCTTCCGCCACGGACGACATCCGGAGCTGGATGCGCACCGACAAGGCGGTGACGGCCACCCTGAGCGGCTGCCACGTCTCCGGTTCGGAGACCCTGGAGGGCGACCGCGGCCCGATCGGCTCGGTCGACGTCTACAGCTGCACCTACCGCTGGACGGCGGCCGGGCAGGACTGGGAGCAGGTCCGCCGCTCCCCCGACGGCGACCACCCGGACGGCCATCGGGAGCAGGTGTGGGCGGACGGTTCGACCGGCGAGGTGGCCGAGCACCGGCCGTTCAGGATCGGCGTGGGCATCCTGGTCGCGCTCGCCTGTCTGGTCGGCACCGTGCTGGTGTGGGGCGGCCAGGCGCTCATCCTGCACGAGGACGGCCTGCTCGGCCGCCGGCGGCCGGCCGGCGCCTGAGCGCGGAGGAGGCCCCCGGGTCGGTCCGTACGAAC
>NZ_JBHVET010000493.1:0-6729 GCF_042802135.1 Kitasatospora sp. NPDC057512 | reverse complement strand
GGATGTCCATGTGCCCGGCGTGCCGCGCCGTCTCCGTGGTCATGTGGATGAGCACCCAGCGCAACGAGACGGAGTTGCCCGACCAGGAGGTGCCGAGGTCGTCCAGCGCGAGCTCCCCGATCGTCTCGTCGGCGTCGGCCCGGGCCCGGGCGTAGAACGCCAGGACGTCCGCCGTCGACTCGCCGGGCTCCACCCGCATGTCGGAGCTGTCGTCGGCGTCGATGTCGAACGGCAGCGGGCCCATGTCCCGGCCGAACGTCCCCCGGAACCAGCCGAGTTCGGCACCGCCGAGGTGCTTCACCAGCCCCAGCAGGTTGGTCCCGGAGGGCGTCATCGGACGGCGCAGCTGCTCGTCGTCCAGCCCCTCCAGCTTCCACAGCACCGCCTCGCGGTGCCGGTCCAGCGCCGCCCGGAGGCTTTCCTTCTCCCCACCCGTGAAGGGCACACGATTGCTCATGCGCGGGACCGTACCAGCCGCCACCGACAAGGGCTCCGGAGACAGCCGGGGGGAGAACCGGGCACGCCCTACGGCCACTGCCCCCAGCCGTCCGGGATCACGGGTGCGCCCCGTCCCCGTACACGCCGCCCGCCTCGTCGGTCAGGTCCGCGATGAGCTCCGCGTGCTCGAGGTTCATGTACCGCAGCGGGCGCCAGCGGGAGCGGTGGTCGGGGTGGTCGCGGAACAACTCCGCCGTCACGCACAACCGCCTCCACCACAGCATGGCGTCCTGGCGCATCCGCTGCGTCCAGCCGGGCTCGTCCTTGCGGCCCTCCAGGACCACCTCCTCCCAGGCCACCAGGACGTCCGAGAGGAAGATGCAGTCGCTGGCGGTGACCTCCGCCAGCCGCACGGCGGCCAACCGGGCGCTGGTGCCCTTGGGTTGGGCCTCGACCAGCTCCGCCATACGGGCGGCCAGGAAGGCCCGCAGCGGGGTGACGTCGTCGGTGTGGAGGTCGTCGGCGAACTCCAGCAGCTCCACCTGCTTGCGTACGCGTGCCATCGTGCGGCGCTTCCCCTCGGATCGGACGGTGCGCACACACTGACGCACCGTCATCATTCTGGCCACCGACCTTATCGGCTCGCACCGGACAGCACGGCCGATTTCCGAACATCCCGCACCGGCCCGCCGGCCCGTGCCACCATGCGCGGCGTCCTCGCCCAACACGCGTGGCGGACCTTGCCTTCACACCGGTGTGAAGGCCGATGATGCTCCCATGACCGCCACTCCTTTCGACCCGTACGAGCTGCTCGCGCAGAGCCGCCTCGGCATCCTCGCCACCATCAAGGCGGACGGCCGGCCGCAGCTCTCCCCCGTCATGCCGTTCTACGACCGGGAGGCGAACACCATCCTGGTCTCCACCCGGGACGGGCTGGCCAAGACCGTCAACCTGCGCCGGGACCCGCGGGTCAGCCTGGAGGTGACCGGGCCGGACGGCCGCTCCTGGACCACCGCCGAAGGCGTGGCCACCCTGACCGGGCCGGGCACCGACCCCGAGGGGCCGGAGGTGGAGGCGCTGGTGGACTACTACCGCCGCGCCGCCGGGGAGCACCCGGACTGGACGGAGTACCGCGAGACGATGGTCGCCGACCGCCGGGTGCTCCTCACCATCCCGGTCGACCACGTGTACGGCACCCGCATCTGACCGGCCCCGCCCGGCCACCGTCACGGGGGAACGATGGCCGGGCCGCAAACTCC
The DNA here is from genome assembly GCF_042802135.1 of Kitasatospora sp. NPDC057512. NCBI lineage: Bacteria > Bacillati > Actinomycetota > Actinomycetes > Kitasatosporales > Streptomycetaceae > Kitasatospora > Kitasatospora sp. NPDC057512. The sequence goes on along the minus strand of NZ_JBHVET010000493.1, from coordinate 5,032 downwards.
CCGCACGGTTGGGAAGTTCAGCGCGTCGGGTCGACGCGGCCGGTCAGCGCAGCGTCGCCGTGACCACGGTGGCGTCCAGGTCCTCCTGTCGGCTCTCCATCGCCGCCAGCCCGGCCGCCCCGGTCACCGCGAGAGCCGCCGACACCTGCCGTTCGCTGGTCTCGAAGAGCAGCGCCCCGCCGGGCGCCAGCCACCGCGGTGCCTCGGCGGCCACCCGCCGCAGCACGTCCAGCCCGTCCGCCCCACCGTCCAGCGCCGGCCGCGCCTCGTGCAGCCGCGCCTCGGGCGGCAGCAGGCCGAGGTCACCGGTCGGGACGTACGGGACGTTGGCGATCAGCACGTCCACCCGGCCGCGCAGGTCCGCGGCGACGGCGGCGAACAGGTCGCCCTCGAAGACCCGCGCCGCGACGCCGGCCAGGTTGCGGCGGGCGCAGCGGACCGCGCCCGGGTCGATGTCCGCCGCGTACAGCTGGACCGGGTGCGCGGCCGAGGCCGCCACCGCGGCGCCCAGCGCGCCGCTGCCGCAGCACAGGTCGAGCACCACCGCGCCCGGGGCGGTCAGCGCGGTGGCGGCGGCGGCCAGGAACTCGCTGCGGCGGCGCGGGACGAAGACGCCCGGGTCGACGGCGATCCGCAGGCCGGCGAACTCGGCCCAGCCGACGACGTGTTCGAGCGGCCGCCCGTCGGCGCGGCGGCGGACCATGGCGGCCAGATCGGCGGGCGAGGCGGCGGCGGCGAGCAGGATCCGCGCCTCGTCCTCGGCGAACACGCACCCGGCGGCGCGCAGCCGGGAGACCACCGAGGAACGGAGGGAGGCGGAGGAGAAGACCGACAAGAGAACCCCTTGGGGGAAGACAGGAGAGCTGACGACTCCGTCAGGGCTCCCGCGGGGGCCGACACCGCGTCGGCGCGCCGTCCGCGCTATGCGCGCGAGGCGCCCACGCGGCCGCGCTCCGGGAGCACCCGCTCGGACATTCCGTAAATGGGGCTCACCTCCCTGAGTCGCGGTCATACTCGGCGTCGGCCACCCTACCGCACCGTCAGTCGGGAACGGTCGAACAATGTCCGCCGGGCTCGCCGAACCCGCCGAGCCCGCCAGCCCCCTGACCCCGCCGGGCGCGCCGCACCTCGCGCTCGTTCATCCGAGTTATTCGATAGCTCCACCGACGGTACGCAGCGCGTAGCGGACCGTAACAGCCACCCATAGTGACGGTATGACGAGACAATCCCGCGGAGCGTCACGGCTTCGCGCCCGCACAGCCCGCTTCATCAGCGCCGCGGCCACCCTGGGTTTGCTCGGCGCCGGCCTCGGTGCCGGCCTCGCCGCCCCGCTCGCCCAGGCCGTCACGCCCGCGCACCACCCCGCCGCGCCGCTGCCGGAGCGGGTCCGGGCCACCGGCACCCCCCTGCTCCAGGAGGCCTTCACCGGTGCCACCGCCGACTCGCGCTTCGTCGCCGTCGGCTCCGCCTGCCTCACCGGCGCGGCCCCCGCCCAGCCCGGGCCGGGCGACCACCCGCTCGGCGGCTGCCCCGCCGCCGAGACCGGCCCGGTGCCGCCGCTGGACTCCGCGCCGCTCGGCTACCTGCGGATCACCGACGCGGGCAACGACCAGAGCGGCGCGGTGCTCTTCGACCAGGCCCTGCCCGCCGGCAACGGCCTGGACGTGACGTTCGACCAGTGGCAGTACGGCAGCACCACGCCGAACAACCCGGCCGACGGCATCTCGTTCTTCCTGGTGAACGGGGACGTCTCGCTCACCCACCCCGGCGCCTTCGGCGGCAGCCTCGGCTACGCCCAGAAGCTGCCCGACGACAACCCGAACCTCGGCTTCCTGCCCGGTGTCGACCGCGGCTACCTCGGCGTCGGGCTCGACGTGCTCGGCAACTACTTCGGCGACTGGGAGCAGCGCGGCAACGGCTGCTCCCGGCGCTCCCCCGCCGGCACGTCCTTCCGGGTGCCCGCGCCCGGCGCCAACATGGTCACCGTCCGCGGCCCCGGCGACGGCACCACCGGCTACTGCTTCCTCACCGCGACGACCAGCAACTTCACCACCAACGGCCCGTGGCCCTCCACCCTGCCCGGCAAGCTCCAGGGCCCGCTCACCACGATGCCGGCCGGGGTGACCCCGGCCGAGGCCCAGGCCCTGCTGGAGCCCTCGCGCCGCCGGGTGAACGTGCACCTGACGCCGGCGCCCTCCCCGGTGCTGACGGTCTCCGTCGACTTCAACGACGGCACCGGCTCGCACCAGGTGCTCCAGACCCCCGCGCCGGAACCGGGCCCCTCGACCTACAAGTTCGGCTTCGGCGGCTCCACCGGCCTGTTCACCGACGTCCACCTGATCCGCAACGTGGTGATCTACACCGACCAGCCGCTGCCCGAGCTGAACCTGGTCAAGCAGCCGCACGAGCCGCTGCCCGGGCTGCTGACGGTGGGCACCCCGATCCCGTACGACTTCGTGGTCACCAACTCCGGGAACGTGCCGATCAGCAACCTGGCCGTCAACGACCCGAAGGTCGGGCCGGTCAGCTGCCCGGTGAACACCCTGGCGCCCGGTGAGACGGTGACGTGTACGGCGACGTACCTGGTCACCGCCGCGGACGCCGCCCAGGGCCACGTGACCAACACCGCCCAGGCCACCGGAACCACCGACGGCGGCCCGGTCACCTCGCCGCCGTCCACCGTCACCCTGCCGGTGGTGGCGCCGCCGGGCATCACGCTGACCAAGCACGTCGACGCGCCCGAGCCGTTCCACGTCGGCGACACCGTGCCGTACAGCTACGTGGTCACCAACACCGGCGGCAGCCCGGTGACGGCGCTCTCGGTGACGGACGACAAGGCCACCGGGATCACCTGCGACTCCACCGTCCTGGCACCGGCCGGCAGCCCCGGGGACAGCACGGTCTGCCACGGCACCTACGTCGTGACGGCGGCCGACGCCCAGGACGGGAAGGTCCTCAACCACGCCACGGCCAACGGGACCTCGGACGGCCAGCCGGTCACCGCGGAGGCCCAGGCCACCGTCACGGTGATCGGCCCGTCCTCGATCTCCCTGACGAAGCAAGCGAGCACGCCCGGTCCGGTCCACGCCGGGGACACCGTCACCTACACCTACACGGTGACCAACACCGGCACGACCACGCTGACCGACGTGACCGTGGCCGACGACCACGTCCAGAACGTGACCTGCGACCACACCACCCTGCTCGCGGGACAGGTCGCCACCTGCCAGGGCACCTACACCGTGACCGCCGCCGACGAGCGGCTCGGCCACGTCACCAACACGGCGCAGGCGGACAGCACCGGGCCGCTGGGCGAGCTGGTGCAGAGCCCGATCGCCCAGGTGACGCTGCCGGTGGCGGGCCTCCCGAAGCTCGACCTGACGAAGCGGGCCGACAGCGCCGGCCCGTTCCACGTCGGGGACACCGTCGCGTACACCTACACGGTGACCAACTCCGGGACGACGGTGATCGACAACCTGACCGTGGCCGACGACCACGTCCCGTCCGTGAGCTGCGACCGGACGACCCTGGACCCCGGCCAGAGCACCACCTGCCACGGCACCTACACCGTGACGGCCGCCGACGCCCAGGCCGGGCACGTCACCAACACCGCCCACGCCAACGGCACCGACCCCCAGGGCCAGCCGGTGCAGAGCCCGCCGGCGCAGGCGACGGTCGACGTCGTCACCCCGGTGTCCGCTTTGGCCGTCGCCAAGCACGCCGACAGCGCCGGGCCGTTCCACATCGGTGACACCGTGCACTACACCTACACGGTCACCAACACCGGCAACACCACCATCAACAACATCACCATCACCGACGACCACGTCACCTCAGTGACCTGCGACCGGACAACCCTCACCTCCGGCCAGACGGCCACCTGTCACGGCACCTACACCGTCACGGCCGCCGACGCCCAAGCCGGGCACATCACCAACACCGCCCACGCCAACGGCACCGACCCCCAGGGCCGGCCCGTACAGAGCCCGCCCGTCGAGGCCACGGTCGACGTCGTCACCCCGGTATCCGCACTCACCATCGCCAAGCAGGCCGACAGTGCGGGGCCGTTCCAGGTCGGTGACAACGTGCACTACACCTACACGGTCACCAACTCCGGGATGACGGTGATCAACAGCATCACCGTCACCGACGACCACGTCTCGTCGGTGACCTGCGACCAGACGAGCCTCACCTCCGGCCAGAGCACCACCTGCCATGGGACGTACACGGTGACGGAAGCGGACGCGCAAGCCGGGCACGTCACCAACACCGCCCACGCCAACGGCACCGACCCCCAGGGCCGGCCGGTGCAGAGCGCGCCGGTCCAGGCCACGGTGACGGTCGGTACCGCCACCTCCTCGCTGGCCGTCACCAAGCGGTCCGACGCCGCCGGGACGGTGCACCCGGGTGACACCGTCACCTACACGTACACCGTCACCAACACCGGGAGCACCACGCTGACCGACCTCACCGTCGGCGACGACCGCGTCCAGCAGGTGACCTGCGAGCAGACCACCCTCGACCCGGGGCAGAGCACCACCTGCCACGGCACGTACACCGTGACGGAGGCGGACGCCCAGGCGGGCAGCGTCACCAACACCGCCCAGGCCTCCGCCCGCGACCCGCAGGGGCAGACCGTGCAGAGCCCGCCGGTCGAACTCTGCATCTCCGTCGCGCCCTGCCCGCCGAAGGGGCACGACCACAAGGGCGGCGGGGGCAAGGGCTGCCCGAGCCGTCCGGGCCACCACCCGATCCCGCCTCAGAAGGGCGGCCCCGGTGGCGAGCTGCCCCAGGCCGGCGCGCCGGTCGCCGTCGTCGGCCTGGCCGGGGGCGGACTGGTGACCCTCGGTGGGGCCCTGTTCCACCGGGCCCGGCGCCGCGCGGCCGCCGGTCGGTTCGTGGCGTAGCAGCCCCGATCCCCGTCTGATCCCCGCCGTCCATCGGTCGACGGACCGCCCTCGGTGCCTTCGGGCGCCGAGGGCGGTTCCGTGTCCGGACCGGGGCCGCCACCCGGGTCGGACCAGGGTTCAGG
>NZ_JBHVET010000492.1:0-6743 GCF_042802135.1 Kitasatospora sp. NPDC057512 | reverse complement strand
GCCTTTCGGGGGGCCGGGGCCGGGGCGCGCCCGAGCGCGGGTGGGAAAGTTCGTGAATTTCTTCACATGGGGATCCGGCCATTCGCCACGCGGGCCCGCCCACTACGTCCGAAATGTGGGACCGAAGGCCCGTCGGCCGGGTGGCCCATGGGATCGCAGGTCAGGCCTCGTTTGAGGTTTGAAAATCGAAATCACGTGCGGGAACCCGGGCACTGTGCGGATCGTTGCTGCTCAGGCCGGTGGTGCTCCGCCGTGCGTTCGCGCGGGGCCGCCCAGGGGTGGGGGCCACCGCGCCGGGCCCGGTTCTGCGGCCGCGCAGTGTAGCACGGGGGGTCCGTCAACTTGTGACCGGGCTCACGAAGGCTGCTCCGGACGGTGCTGGATACTTTCGGATATGAGCACCACGGAGCGTCCTCGCATCCTCATTGTCGGCGGTGGTTACGTCGGCCTGTATGCCGCGATGCGCATCCTCAAGAAGATGCGCTACGGCGAAGCGACCGTCACGGTCGTGGACCCGCGGTCGTACATGACGTACCTGCCCTTCCTCCCCGAGGCGGCCGGCGGCAGTGTCGCGCCTCGCAACCTCATCGCGCCGCTGCGCAGCACCCTGAAGAAGGCGGAGGTGCTGACCGGGTCCGTCACCGGCATCGACCACGCCCGCAAGGTTGCCACCATCCAGCCCGCGGCCGGTGACAGCTACGAGCTGCCCTTCGAGTACCTGGTCGTCGCGACCGGCTCGGTCTCCCGCACCTTCCCGATCCCGGGTCTGGCGGAGAACGGCCTCGGCATGAAGACGGTCGAGGAGGCCATCGGCCTCCGCAACCACGTCATGGCCCAGCTCGACAAGGCCGAGTCCACCACGGACGAGGACATCCGCCGCAAGGCGCTGACCTTCGTGGTGATCGGTGGCGGCTTCGCCGGCATCGAGACCGTCGCCGAGGTCGAGGACATGGCCCGCGACGCGGCCAAGCTGTACAAGACCGTCAGCCGCGAGGACATGCGCTTCGTGGTGGTCGAGGCGGCCAACCGCATCCTCCCCGAGATGGGCCCGGACCTCGGTCTGTGGACCAAGGAGAAGCTCGAGGAGCGCAACATCGAGGTCTACATCGAGACCTCGATGGACTCCTGCGTCGACGGCCACGTCATGCTGAAGAACGGCATGGAGATGGACGCCTCCACCATCGTGTGGACGGCCGGCGTGAAGCCGAACCCGGTGCTGGCCAACTTCGGCCTGCCGCTGGGCCCGCGCGGCCACGTCGACACCGCGCCGACCCTCCAGGTCCAGGGCTTCGACTACGTCTGGTCCGCCGGCGACAACGCCCAGGTGCCGGACCTCGCCGCGGGCGAGGGTGCCTGGTGCCCGCCGAACGCCCAGCACGCCAGCCGTCAGGCCGTCGTCCTCGGCGACAACGTGATCTCCGGCATGCGCGGCTTCCCGCAGAAGGAGTACAAGCACAAGAACCTGGGTGCGGTCGCCGGTCTCGGCCTGCACAAGGGCGTGGCGATCCTCTTCGGCAAGTACAAGCTGAAGGGCCGTCCGGCCTGGTGGTTCCACCGCCTGTACCACGGCGCGATGGTGCCGACCTTCAACCGCAAGGTCCGCGTCTTCACCGACTGGACCCTCGCGATGTTCCTCAAGCGCGAGATGGTCGGCCTCGCCCAGATGGAGAAGCCGCAGCTTCCCATCCAGGAGGTCACTCCGCCCACCAAGCCCGTCGAGGCCGCCAAGCCGGCCGCCGACAAGGAACTCGCCAGCAAGTAAGCGACTGAGACCCCGGTGTGGGAGCACCGGGGTATGAGTCGGAGGCTCTCCGCCCGGCAGCGTTGCCGGACCACGACCTCCGTGGTGCTCAGCCGGCCGTGCGACCGGGCGGAGTACAGAAGTAGAAGGTCCCCTGCCGAACCCTCCGGCAGGGGACCTCTCTCGTTGCGGGACCGGTCAGTCGGTCTTGATGCTCTCCAGGATGTCCAGCTTGGACGCCCGGCGGGCCGGCCAGATCGCGGCCACCAGGCCGACCACCCCGGCCAGCGCCAGGAACATCGCCAGCTGGCCGTACGGCAGGACCGTGGTCAGGCCGGAGAGGCTGGACTTCAGGGTGCCGTTGATCGCCCAGGCGATGAAGCAGCCGAGCAGCAGGCCGATGCCGGCGCCGAACAGCGAGATCACCACGGACTCCAGACGGACCATCCGCTTGATGCCGCCGCGGTCCAGGCCGATCGCCCGCAGCATCCCGATCTCGCGCTTGCGCTCGAAGACCGACATCGCCAGCGTGTTGACCACGCCCAGGATCGCGATCAGGACCGCCATCCCCAGCAGGCCGTACATCAGGTTCAGCGCGAAGGTGATGGTCTGGCTGAACTCGTCCCGGACGTCCTGCTTGGACTTCACCTCGATCACCGGGTTGGCGCCGGTGGCGTCCTTGAGGGCCTGCTTGAGGCCGTCGGTGGCGCCGTCCTTGCCCTTGACCAGGACGTCGGAGATGTACGGCTTCGGCTCGTGCTTGACGATCTCGCTGTTGGCCAGCATGACCGGGCCGAGCATGCCGCCGGTCTTGTACACGCCGCCGACGGTGACCTTGCCGGTGGACTCGTCCGGGTAGGCCACGGTCAGCACCGAGCCGGTGGTGACGTTCAGCTTCTTGGCGGCGTCCTCGTCGACCAGCAGCCGGCCCTGGCCGAAGCCGGCGGTGGAGCCGCTGGTCAGCTCGACGTCGGCGAGCTGGTCGAGGACGGCCGCGTCCAGGCCGTTGACCGTCCTGCTGGTGCCGTCGAGCTCCCAGTACGCGGTCGTCATCGCGGAGGAGGCGGCCACCCCGGGGGCCTTGGCGATCTGGGCGGGCACCTGCTCGGACAGGCTCATGCCGTTGGCGGCCCCGACGATGAAGTCGGCCTTCATCGAGCTGGTGACGGCCCGGTCGACGGTGTCGTTGACCGAGGCGCCGATCACGGTGAGCCCGGTGACCAGGGTCAGACCGATGGTCAGCGCGGCGGCGGTGGCCGCGGTGCGGCGCGGGTTGCGCACCGCGTTCTGCTGGGCGAGCTTGCCCGGGGTGCCGCCGAGCCCGCGCAGCAGCGGGCCGACCAGTGCGACCACCGGACGGGAGAGCAGCGGCAGCAGGACGAACACGCCGATCAGGGCCAGGAAGGCGCCCAGGCCGACCGGCAGCCGGCCGCTGTCGTTGCCGGTGGAGGCGCCGTAGCCGATCAGGGCGAGGCCGCCGCCGGCGAGCACCGAGCCGATCGTGTTGCGGACCACCAGGCTCTTCTGGGAGACCGGCTGGTCGCCGCTGCTCATCGCGGCCACCGGGGCGATCCGGGAGGCGCGCATGGCGGGCAGCAGGGCCGACATGACCGTCACCAGGACGCCGACCACGACCGTCACCACGACGGTGAGCGGCTTGATCACCAGCGAGCCGTTCGGCATGTTCTCGTTCATCGCGCCGATCAGCGACTGCATCCCGGCGCCGATCCCGATGCCGGCCAGCAGGCCGGCCACGGCGGAGGCGGTGCCGATCAGCAGGGCCTCGATCAGCACGGACCGGGTGACCTGCTTGCGGCTGGCACCGATGGCCCGCATCAGGGCCAGCTCCTTGGTGCGCTGGGCGACCAGCATGGTGAAGGTGTTGGCGATGATGAAGATGCCGACGAAGAGCGAGATGAAGGCGAAGACCAGGAGCATCGTGCGCATGCTGCTGGTGCCCTTGGTGATCATCTCCTGCTCGTCGGCCTTGAGCTTGGCGCCGGTCTCGACGTCGAACTGGTGGCCGGCGGGCACCACGGGCTGGGTCTGGGCGAGCAGCGCGTCCTGGCTGGTGCCGGGCTTGGCGGTGAGCACGACGCTGCTGTAGCGGCCCGGCTCCAGCAGGGTCTGCTGGGCGGTGGCCTTGTCGAACAGGGTGAGCGTGCCGCCGGTGTTCACCACCGGGTCGTCGGTGGTGAAGACGCCGGTGAGCTTCGCCTCGACGACCGGGCCGTTGGCGGCGACCCGGACGGTGTCGCCGACCTTGTAGCCCGCCTTGTCGGCGGTCCTGCGGTCGAGTGCGACCTCCTTGGCGGCCTTCGGGCCCTGGCCCTCGACCATCGGGTAGCGCGGGTCCTTGCCGTCCTGGCCCGGCGCGAAGTTGGCGCCCTTGGCGGCCCAGACCTGGCCGATCAGGTTGCCCTTCTTGTCGGCCACGCCGGTGAAGCCGCTGACCACGCCGCGGGCGCCGGCGGTGCCCGGCAGGGCGGCCAGCTGCTGGACGGTGGCGTCGGTGAGGGCGGCCGAGCCGCTCTCGCTCTTCTGCCGGGCGGAGGCGGCGGAGCCGGCCGCGCGGTCCACCAGCTGGACCGAGACGTCCGAGTAGCTCTTGGAGTTGCTGTCCCGCATGGCCTTGCCGAAGGTGTCGGAGAAGACCATGGTGCCAGCCACGAAGGCGGTGCCGAGCATGACGGCCAGCGCCGTCATCAGCAGCCGGCCCTTGTGGGCCAGCACGTTGCGCAGTGCGGTGCGATACATGGGGTGTCCTGGAAAGTCGGTGAGCGGGCTACGACGTGCTGCGCCGGATCAGCTGGTGCGGCCCTTGGCGTCGAAGCGGCGCATGCGGTCCAGGACGGTGTCGGCGGTGGGCTGGTGGAGTTCGTCGACGATGCGGCCGTCGGCGAGGAAGACGACGCGGTCCGCGTAGGAGGCGGCGACCGGGTCGTGGGTGACCATGACGACGGTCTGGCCGAGCTCGCGCACGGAGTTGCGCAGGAAGGAGAGGATCTCGGCGCCGGAGCGGGAGTCGAGGTTGCCGGTGGGCTCGTCGGCGAAGATGATGTCGGGCTTGCCGGCCAGGGCGCGGGCGCAGGCGACGCGCTGCTGCTGGCCGCCGGAGAGCTGGGAGGGCCGGTGGCTGAGGCGGCCGGAGAGGCCGACGGTGTCGACGACGCGGTCGAGCCAGGGCTTGTCGACCTTGCGGCCGGCGATGTCCATGGGGAGGGTGATGTTCTCCAGGGCCGTCAGCGTGGGGAGCAGGTTGAAGGCCTGGAAGATGAAGCCGATGTGGTCCCGGCGCAGCTGGGTGAGCTGCTTGTCCTTGAGGCCGACGAGCTCGGTGTCGCCGATGGTGGAGGAGCCGGAGGTGACGGTGTCGAGGCCGGCCATGCAGTGCATGAGGGTGGACTTGCCGGAGCCGGAGGGGCCCATGATGGCGGTGAACTCGCCCTGGGGGAAGACGACGCTGACGTTGTCGAGGGCGACGACGCGGGTCTCCCCCTCCCCGTAGACCTTGTTCAGGCCGGTGGCTCGGGCGGCCGCCAGGCCGGTGCGGACGGCGGTTGCGGTCGACGTGGTCACGGGGACTCCTTGTGCTCGCGGACTTGTACCTCCATGTTCCGCGACGTGATCATGGTCCTGCGTCGCTCCGCCGGACGGTTGGTCCTACCACCGCTGGGCGTACGGGAGGGTGACCCCCTCCTCCTGCGGTATGACGTGAACCCTGAGGCGGACGGATGGCCGGAACGGATATCCTTCGTGGCCGAATCCCGAACAGTTCGTCAGATGGCAAGGAAACATGACAACTTCCGGGGCCGGGAACATGCGAAAGGGTGATCCGGGAGACTAGGCTCAGGGGGTCCCACAGACGCCCGGATGGTGGAACGCAGACACGGGCAGCTTAAAACTGCTTGGCCGCGAGGCCGTGCCGGTTCGAGTCCGGCTCCGGGCACCGATCACCCGGCGGGGGCGCGACGGCGTCCCCGCCGGTCGTTGTTCACCGGATCCTCCTCGCGGCGTATCCCGGAATTTTTGCCAAGCCATTACCCTTGTGCATGGGCGGTGCAGTGCCGCCACGGAGGGAATGAGCAATGAGAAGCAGCAACCCGGTCTTCTCGCGGGAGGGGTCCTTCACCCGCGACTCCGGCTACGCGGGGTTCGGTACCGCGCAGGCCGGGACCCAGTACGGCCAGAACCCCTACGCGGGTACGCCCTACGCCCAGCAGCAGCCGCAGGGCCAGCCCATGACCGACGAGCAGCTCTACGAGCTGTACAACGGGCCCTCGGCGGGCCCGGCGGCCACCGGGCGGATGACGCTGGACGACGTGGTCGCCCGCACCGCCATGACGCTGCTGACGCTGGTCGTCGCCGGCGCGGTGGCCTGGTTCGCGCTGCCGTTCGAGAACTTCGGCTTCGCGATCGCCGCCAGCCTGGTGGCCATGGTCGTCGGCCTGGTGGTCTCGTTCAAGCGCAGCGTCAGCCCGCCGCTGATCCTGACCTACGCGGCCCTCCAGGGCTTCGCGATGGGCGCCGTCTCGCACGCCTTCAACACCATGCTGAACGGCATCGTGATCCAGGCGGTGCTGGGCACGGCGGCGGTCTTCGGGGCGATGCTGTTCGCCTACAAGAGCGGCCGGATCCGGGTCACCGCGCGCTACCAGCGGATCGGCATCGCGATCGCCCTGGGCTTCGTGCTGCTGATGATGGTCAACATGATCGCGATGGCCTTCGGCGCCGACATGGGCCTGCGCTCCGGCCCGCTGGGCATCGTGGTCGGCCTGGTCGGCATCGGCCTGGGCGCCTTCTTCCTGTCGCTGGACTTCGCGGCGATCGAGGAGGCCATCGCCCAGGGCGCCCCGCAGCGGGAGTCCTGGCGGGCCGCCTTCGGGCTGACCCTGTCGCTGGTCTGGATCTACATGGAGATGCTGCGGCTGATCGCGATCCTGCGCGGCGACGACTGACGGTCCCTTCCTTCGTGAACCACTGCCGCCGGGCCCCGGAGCGA
>NZ_JBHVET010000491.1:0-6747 GCF_042802135.1 Kitasatospora sp. NPDC057512 | reverse complement strand
CGGTCGCCAATGCTCCGCAGTGGCTCCCTCCTCCGCCTTGCGATGCACGCACCCCAACGCCGCCCCGCCCGCCCTCCGGGCGGACGACGGGAGTTTGAAGACAGGCCCTGGGGCCGCCCCTTCGGATCACGCCGGGAGCGCACGGAGCGTCGCGGCACCGCCCTGCCCCATGCCCCGCCCCCGTCCGGTTGCCGCTGCCCGTCGACCGGCGTCCCCCACGGTTCACCGGGCCGTTGCCCGGACGTCCCCGCGACGCCCCCGAAACTTCTGTCCCGCCCCGGCCCGAAGCATTCCGCCGACGCGGCGAACGGCCGAAAAGTCGCTTCCCCCTCCCACGGCGCTCCTCGCGGCGCGATCATCGTGCCGACGCCCGGTCACCACCAGCCCGTTGGGGGAGCCCTTGTTCCGCGACACCCGCCCGCGCGGCATCCGCATACCGACCCGCCGCGAGACCGCCGAGGAGTGGGGCGAGCAGATCGCCGTGCTCCGCGACGCCCCGCGCGGGTGGGGCTTCCTGCTCGGGCGGCTGTCCTCCGACGGCTTCCTCTGCCACCTCGACCTCAACTACCACCTGGACGGCGAACTCGTCGCCGTCGTCCAGACCTCGCGCCCCGTCCCGTCCGGCCACCGGGTGGGCTCCCTCACCACCCCGCGGTCCCAACTCTCCACCTTCCTGGCGAATTCGGACCGCCTCGACCCCCGCATCCACCTCGCCCCGCTGGACGGCCCGCCCACCCTCGGCGAGGTCCGGCTGCACGGCGTCCCCGTCCCCGTCGAGGTCCACCGCAGCCACGACTGCCGCAGCGCCCTGATCCCCCGGCTCCCCTCCCAGCCGGGCTACGCGATCGTCACCGCCGCGGCCGAGCACTGGGCCACCGCCACCGACCTCGCCCTCCGGCCCCCGGCGGCGTTCTGACCGTGCGCCCCCAAACAGGCAGGCGACCACGATCATTCCCCTGTCCGAGTGACGGACGATCACATTCAGCCCTCCTCGGCAGTTCCCGGACCAGGGGCGGAGGTTGGGGTTAGCCTGTGGACATGGTTGCAAACTACAAGGAAGAAGTAGCCATGCCCGACGCGGAGTTCGTCAGCGGTCCCGCTCTGATCCTCCAGTCCCTCGCCGCCGATCCCGGCCGGCAGGCCGTCGTCACCGCCGACGGCGCCGAGATCACCGCCGGCGACTTCGCCGCCGCCGCCTACCGCCTCGCCCACGAGCTGATCGCCCGGGGCGCCGCCCGCGGCACCACCGTGACCCTGCTGACCGGCAACACCCCCGAGGCCCTGAGCGCCCGGTACGCGGCGGGCCTCGCGGGCGCCCGGGTGGTGAACCTGTACGACGGCATGAGCACCCCGGTCCTGGCCGAGATCACGGCGAGCGTCGACACCACCGTGCTGCTCGTGGACGCCGAACGGTACGCCGCGGCAGCCGAGTTGCTCCCGCTGATCGACGTGCCGACCGTCCTCACCCTCGGCCCCGGCCCCGGCGGCGACCCCGCCGCCGTCGGCGAGGACGTCATCGCCGCCTCCGCCCACCGCCCCGCCGAACCCCCGGACGTCCGCGTCGGGCCGGAGGACGACCTCAGCATCCGCCACACCGGCGGCACCACCGGCATCCCGAAGGGCATCCTCAGCCTGCACGGGCCGTACCGCCGCATCTTCGACGCCCCGATCGGCAGCGACCCCGCCGGCGGCGCGCCCCGCCTCCTCGCCGCCACCCCGCTCGCCCACCTGGCCGGCATCTTCGCCGACCTGACCCTCCAGCACGGCGGCACGGTGGTCCTCCAGCGCTCCTTCGAGCCCGGCGCGGTCCTGGCCGCCGTCGAGCGCGAGCACATCACCGACCTCTGGGTGCTGCCGCCGCTGCTCCACCAGCTGCTCGACCACCCGGCGGTCGGCCGCACCGACCTCTCCAGCCTGCGGTACCTCTCCTACGGGGGCAGTGCCGCCTCGCCGACCCGGATCCGCGAGGCGCTCAAGGTCTTCGGGCCGGTCCTGGTGGGCCTCTACGGGATGTCGGAGGCGCAGCTGATCTCCTTCCTCACCCCGCAGGAGCACGACCGGATCGGCCCCGGCGGTCAGGTCCCGGTCGGCCGGCCCGTCCCGGGCGTCGAGGTGGCGATCCGCGGGGCCGACGGCACCGACCTGCCGACCGGCGAACAGGGCGAGATCCACCTGCGCTCCGACGCCGTCATGGCCGGGTACTGGAAGCGGCCCGACCTCACCGCCGCGGTGCTGCGGGACGGCTGGCTGAACACCGGGGACGTCGGCTACTTCGACGAGGACGGCTACCTCTACCTCTCCGACCGGGCCAAGGACCTGATCATCGTGGTCGGCGGCCACGTCTACCCCTCCGAGGTGGAGGACCTCCTCCTCACCCACCCGGCGGTCGCCCGCTGCGCGGTCTTCGGCGTCCGCGACGACCAGGAGGCGGAGCACGTCCACGTCGCCGTCGTCCCCGCCCCGGGGCAGCGGCCTGAGCTGGACGCCCTCCGCGCGTTCGTCACCGAGCGCAAGGGGCGGATCTTCGCTCCCGAGGTGCTGCACCTCGTGGACGAGATCCCGCTGACGCCCGTCGGCAAGCCGGACAAGAAGCGGCTGCGCGAGGCCGCCACGCGCTGAGGGGCCCACCGGGTGCGGGCGGCCGGTGGCGGCCGCACACCGAACCGGCACCGGTCCCCACGGGAATCCCCACCCGGCTTCACCCCAAGGTGGGGTTTGGCTCAACGCACCACGGGCCCCGTGCCGAGAAGCCAACGGGGTGGCGGCGCTGAGGGCCGCCACCCCACCCCCCAACCCCCGCCCGGCCCCCTACGCCTGCCGCGCCAGCGCATCGAGCGCCGCCGCGGCGGCCGGGTCCGGGCCGGGGGTGTAGACCTCCAACCGGTGGTCCGGCCGGTCGGGTTGGAGCCACACCTGGTACGTCACCTCCAGCGGCCCGACCGCCGGATGGTCCAGCGTCCTGCTGCCGAAGGTGCACTCCCGCACGTTCCCGCCCGCCCACCAGGCGGCGAACTCCGGGCTCTTCATGCTGAGTTCGCCGATCAGCCGGGCCAGCGCGCGGTCCTCCCCGTACCGCCCGGCGACCAGCCGCAGGTAGCCGACGTGGGTGCGGGCGTAGTGCTCCCAGTCCCGTTCGAGCGCGCGGGTGCGCGGATCCAGGAACAGCATCCGGCTCATCGACGGCCGGGTGGCCGGATCGTCCGGCGCCCCGTACGGGAGGTGTCCGGCGAGCAGCGCGTGGCCGAGGCGGTTCCAGGCGAGCACGTCGTTGCGGCGGCCGAGCAGCAGGGCGGGCACGTGGTCCAGCGAGGCGAGGAGCCGCACCGAGCGCGGGTCCGGCCGCTCGGCCGGAGGGCGGCTCCGTACGGCCCGGGGCGGGCGGCGGGCGAGGTCGCCCAGGTGGGTGCGCTGGGTGGCGTCCAGTCGCAGGACGCGGGCGATCGCGTCGAGCACCTGGTCCGAGGCGTTGGTGCTGCGCCCCTGCTCCAGCCGGGTGTAGTAGGCGACGCTGATGCCCGCCAGCCCGGCCAGCTCCTCCCGGCGCAGCCCGGCCACCCGCCGGTGCTCGGCCGGCACGCGCAGGTCCAGCTCGGCCGGGGTGACGGCGGCGCGGCACAGGCGCAGGAACTCGCCCAGCTCGCTGTTGGCTCCCATGACCCCCGAGGCTACGGCGGAAGGTTTCCGCAGGCCAGCGCCGTGGGTGACCCTCCGAGGAGTAGGAACGGCAGGTGGCTGGCCGGGGCGCGCGGGGCGCCGGAGCATGGCCCCGTCCGGCCGTGCCCCGGCCCCGCCCCAGCCAAGGACCCTCCACCGCCATGCCCCCAGCCCTGCTCGCGCTCGCCCTCAGCGCCTTCGCCATCGGCACCACCGAGTTCGTCACGAACGGCCTGCTGACCGCCCTCGCCGCCGACTTCGACGTCACCGTCGCCCGGACCGGGCTGGTCACCACCGTCTACGCCGTCGGCCAGGCCTGCGGTCCGGCGCTCGCCCTGCTCACCCTGCGGATGCCCCGCCGACGCCTGCTCGTCCTGCTGATGCTGCTGTTCACGGCGGGCAACCTCGCCTCGGCGCTCGCGCCGACCTTCGGCCTCCTCCTGGCCACCCGCTTCCTCACCGGGTGCACCCACACCGCCTTCTTCGGCGTCGCCTCCGTCGTGGCCTCCCGGCTCGTCCCGACGGCCCGGCAGGGAGCCGCGATCGCCCTGGTGTTCACCGGGCTGAGCCTGGCCAACGTCCTCGGCCTGCCGATCGGCACCCTGGCCGGGCAGGCCTGGGGCTGGCGCGGGGCGTTCGTGCTGGTCGCCGTACTCGGCGCGGTGGGACTGCTCGGCCTGCTGCGACTCCTCCCCCGTACGGACACCGCCCCGGCCGGCGCCACCCGAGACGACACCGCCCCGGCCGACGCCGCGCCCTCGCTCCGCGCCGAGCTGGCCGTCTTTGCGGACCTCCGCCTCTGGCTGGCCCTCACCGCGACGGCCGTCGGCTTCGGCGGGCTGTTCGCCTCCTTCACCTTCGTCCAGCCGATGCTGACCGGGGTCACCGGCTTCGGAACGGGCGACGTGGTCTGGCTGCTGGCGGTCTACGGCGCCGGACTGGTCGCGGGCAACTGGCTGGCCGGGCGGGCCGCCGACCGCGCCCTCGTCCCGACGACGGCGGCCCTGTTCGCGGCCCTCGCCCTCACCCTCGGCCTCTTCACCGCCACCGTCCACCACCAGGGCGCGGCCGTGGCCACCCTCTTCCTGCTCGGATTCTGCGGCTTCGGCCTGCTCACCCCGACCCAGGCCTACGTCCTGCGGGTCGCGGGCCGCGACTCCGTACTGGTCGGCACCGCCAACACCGCCGCCTTCGGCGTGGGCATCACCCTCGGCTCCCTGCTCGGCGCCGCCGTCATCGAACACGGCGCCGACACCGCCCTCCCCCTCACCAACCTCGCCGGCGCCGCCATGACGACCCTCGGCCTGCTGGTCTTCGCCCTCTCCGCCGCAACCGGCCCCCGCCGCCCCGCCTCCGCTCCGTCGACTCCCGCATGAAGCAACCCAGTTCAGTCGGCGTGAACCGCTCAGCCCTCCTCGCGGCCGCGGAAGGCCCGGCGGTACTCGCGGGGTGCGACGCCGACCCGGTCCACGAAGACCGGCCGCAGGGAGACCGCGGAGGCGAAGCCGCAGTGGGTGGCGACGGTGTCGACGGGCAGGTCGGTCTCCTCCAGGAGGCGCTGGGCGGTGAGGACGCGCTGGTCGAGGAGCCAGCGCATCGGGGTGGTGCCGGTGGTGGCGGTGAAGCGGCGGGCGAAGGTGCGTTCGGACATCAGGGCGGCGGCGGCCATCCGGCGCACCGTCCAGGGGGTGTCGAGGGAGGCCAGGACCTCGGCGCGGAGGCGGGCCAGCGGGTCGTCGCCGGCGGCGGCGTCCGGGACCGGGGAGGGGATGAACTGGCTCTGGCCGCCCGCCCGGAAGGGGGCGGTGACCATGGCGCGGGCGATGGTGGCGGCGGCCCGCTGGCCGTGGGCGGTGCGGACGAGGTGCAGGCAGAGGTCGATGCCCGCGGCGACGCCGGCCGAGGTCCACAGGCCGTCGCCGCCGGTGAAGAGCACCTCGGGCCGGACCGTCACCGCCGGGAAGCGGCGGGCGAGTTCGGGGGCGAGCGCCCAGTGGGTGGTGGCCTCGCGGCCGTCCAGCAGGCCGGCCTCGGCGAGGACGAAGGCGCCCGCGCAGAGCGAGGCGATCGGGACGCCGGCCGCGGCGACGGCCCGCAGGGCGCCCAGGACCTCCGGGGCGTGCCGGGCCCCCGGGTCCTCGACGCCCGGCACCACCACCAGGTCGCAGTCGGCGAGCGCGGCCAGGGCGTGGTCGGGGAGCCGCTCCAGCCCGCCGCCCAGCCGCACCCGGGCGCCCTCCGGCCCGCAGACCCGCAGGTCGAAGACGGGCTGCCCGGACCGGATGGCCCGGTTCGCCCACACCTCGCCGATCACGGCGTAGTCGAAGGCCCGGACACCGTCGAAGATCAGGCAACCCACCGTACGCATGGCAGGAACCTATCGATGGTCGGCATCTCCGCCCATCACGCCTCCCCGGTGGCGCCGACCACCATGGACGGCATGACGAACCTCGACGCCTTCGACGCCCCCCTCGCCCTCGACCCCGACGCCGTCCTGCTGCTCATCGACGTCCAGAAGGGCTTCGAGGCCCCCGCCTTCGGCCCCCGCGACAACCCGCAGGCCGAGCAGCGGATGGCCGAGCTGATCGCCGCCTGGCAGGACACCGACCGCCCGATCGTCACCGTGCAGCACGACGGCCCCGGCACCCCGCTGGCCGGGGGCACCCCGGGACACGACCTGAAGGACTTCGTCGCCGGGCTCACCCCGGCGCTGCACGTCACCAAGACCGTCAACAGCGCCTTCTACGGCACGCCCGACCTGCACGCCTGGCTCCAGGAGCGCGGCGCCCGGCAGGTGGTGGTCACCGGGATCATCACCAACGTGTGCTGCGAGACCACCGCCCGGATGGCCGGCAACCTCGGCTACGACGCGATCTTCCCCACCGACGCCATGCACTCCTTCGACATGGCCGGCCCGGACGGCGCCACCGTCCCGGCCGCCGACCTCGCCCGCGCCACGGCCGCCACCCTGCACGCGATGCGCTTCGCCAAGGTGGTGACCACCGAGGACGTCACCGGAGCCGCCCGGGCCTGACCAGCGGCTCGTGGGCGGTGCCCTCCTCGGCGTCGAGCAGCACGTACGAGGCCCCGGGG
>NZ_JBHVET010000490.1:0-6753 GCF_042802135.1 Kitasatospora sp. NPDC057512 | reverse complement strand
GGGCGGGCCGTCGCCGTCCGTCGGTTCGCGGCGGGCGGATACGCGCGCTCTAGGCGGAGAGCGCCTCGCCGTCCTCCGAGGCTGCGCACGCGGCCGCCAGTTCGTCCAGGGACAGGTCGAGCGCGAAGGCCAGCGCCGCGATGGTGAAGAAGGACGGCGTCGGCGCGCGGCCGGTCTCGATCTTCCGCAGCGTCTCCGCCGAGACGCCGGCCACCGCCGCCACCTCGACCATGCTGCGCTCGCCGCGCGCCTCGCGCAGCAGCGCCCCGAAGTGCTCGCCGCGCTCGCGCTCCCACGGGGTCAGCGGAGTCCTCACCATGGCGACGAGTCTAGGCCCTCCTACTCGATGGCGTTCCACCCCTCCCGACCGTGATACAAATACCGGTATAAGAATTGGATCCAGGGGAGAGAACCACCATGGTCGAACTCAAGTCGGACGCCGGGCTGGCCGCGATGCGCGAGGCCGGGCGGGTGGTGGCGGACGCGCTGGCGGCCGTCCGGGAGCAGGCGGCGGTCGGGGTGAGCCTGCTGGAGCTGGACGAGGTGGCGCGGGGTGTGCTCAAGGCGGCCGGGGCCACCTCGCCGTTCCTCGGCTACCGTCCGGCCTTCGCGCCCGTCCCGTTCCCGGCCGTCATCTGCGCCTCGGTGAACGACGCCGTGGTGCACGGCATCCCGGATGGCTACCGGCTGCGCGACGGCGACCTGGTGAGCATCGACTGCGGCGCCCTCCTGGACGGCTGGGCCGGGGACGCGGCCGTCAGCTTCACCGTCGGCACCGCCCGGCCCGAGGACACCGCCCTGATCGAGACCACCCGGCGCGCCCTGGAGGCCGGCATCGCCGCCGCCGTGGTCGGCAACCGGACCGGGGACATCGCCCACGCCATCGGCGCCGTCGCCCGCTCCGGCCGGTACGGCCTGCTGGACGGCTACGGCGGCCACGGCATCGGCCGCCGGATGCACGAGGACCCGCACGTGCCCAACGAGGGCCGCCCGGGCCGGGGTTACCCGCTGCGCCCCGGCCTGGTGCTGGCGATCGAGCCGATGCTGCTGGCCGGCGGCCGCGACGACCACCGCACCGACCCGGACGGCTGGACCCTGCGCACCGTCGACGGCGCCCGGGCCGCCCACGTCGAGCACACCGTCGCCATCACCGAGGACGGCCCGCGGATCCTCACCCTGCCCTGATCGGACACGCCCTAGGCTCGGGCCCATGACCAAAGCTGTGATGTTCGACTTCTCCGGAACCCTCTTCAGGGTCGTCTCCACCGCCGAGTGGCTGGCGGCCCACCTCGCCGCCACCGGCCTCGCCCTGCCGGCCCGGGAGGAGGCCGAACTGGTGGCCCGGCTGGAGGAGTTCGGTGCCCTGCCCGGCGGCGTGCCGCCGCGCCGCGTTCCGCCGGAGGTCCAGCAGGCCTGGGACACCCGGGACTTGACCCCCGAGCTGCACCGCGCCGCGTACACCGCGCTGACCCGCGCCGCCGAGCCGCCGGCGGCCCTCGACGTGGACGCCCTCTACGAGTCCCATCTGGCGCCCGCGAGTTGGCGCCCGTACCCGGACGCCGCCCCAGTGCTGCGCGAGCTGCGCCGCCGGGGCGTGCCGGTCGCCGTGGTGAGCAACATCGGCTGGGACCTGCGCCCGGTCTTCCGCGCGTACGGCTTGGAGGAGCTGGTCGACGTCTATGTGCTGTCGTACGAGGTCGGCGCGCAGAAGCCCGACCCGGTGATCTTCGAGACGGCCTGCGAGCGGCTCGGCCTCGCCCCGGCGGACGTCCTGATGGTCGGCGACGACCGTACCTGCGACGGCGGCGCGACCGCGCTCGGCTGCGGCTTCCACCCCGTCGAGCACCTGCCGGTCGACCGGCGGCCGGACGCCCTCACGCCGCTGCTGGCCGTCCTGTCCGGGTGAGGCGGGTGAACCGGGTGAACCGGGTGAACCGGGGCAGTCGGGAAGACCGGCAAGTCCGTCCGCTCGGGGTGACGGAGGACACGAGGTGGTGCCCCGGGGGCCCGGAGTACCGTGCGGGGCATGAGTGATCAGGACTTCACCACGCACATCACCGTCCGCGGGTACGAGACCGACTCCCAGGGGCACCTGAACCAGGCGGTCTACCTCCAGTACGCCGAGCACGCCCGCTGGGAGTACCTCCTGGCGGCCGGGATCCGCCAGGCGGACCTGGTCGCCAAGGGGGTCGGCCCGGTGGTCCTGGAGACCACGGTCAAGTACCTGCGGGAGCTGCGCGCGGGCGACTCGGTGGCGGTCAGCTGCTCGTTCACCTGGCGGGACGGCAAGACCTTCCAGGTGGTGCAGCGGCTGGTCCGCGAGGACGGCGTGCTGGCCGCCGAGATCACCGGCGTCGGCGGCATCCTCGACCTGGCGGAGCGCAGGCTGGTCGCCGACCCGCGCGAGCCGCTGCGCGCGCTGGCCGCCGACCCGGGCCTGCTCGGCCTCTGAGCCGGACCGGACTGCGCCCCACCACCCCCCCACCCTGTGCGGCCGGAGACCGCGGCCGGAAGCGGTCTCCGCCCCGTCCCCGACGCCCGGGGGGATTTCCCCACCCCCGACCGGCCCGCTGCCCGCATGGTCCCAAGTCCCGTGCCCCAGCAGACTCCTGGGCATGACGAAACCCACCCGCACCACACCCGCCCGCACCATCACCGCCCGCACCACACCCGCCCGCACCACCACCGCCGCGGTCACCGCGGCCGCCGCCCTGGCCGTGACCGCGCTGAGCGCCCTGCCCGCCGGTGCGGCCGAGAGCGCGAAGCCCGGGAGGGACGCCCTCGCCTGGGCCGCGTGTCCGGGCGCCCCGGCCGACAGCCCCCAGCGGTGCGCCGAGGTCACCGTCCCGCTGGACTACGCCGATCCGAACGGCGCCCGCATCACCCTCGCCGTCTCCCGGATCACCGCCGCCGAGCCCGGCCTGCGCCGCGGCGTCCTGCTGGCCGTCCCCAGCGGACCGGGGGGCTCCAGTCTCGACCTCGTCCACGGCATGGCCGGGCGACTGCCGCAGTCCGTCCGGGACCGCTACGACGTGGTCGGCCTCGACCCGCGCGGCGTCGGCCGCTCCACCCCGGTCAGCTGCGGCCTCGACCCCGCCGACCTGGCGATGGTCAAGCTGCGACCCTGGCCGGCCGCCGACGGCTCGATCGACGGGAACCTGGCCACCGCCCGCCGCGTCGCCGACACCTGTGCCCGCAACGGCGGCCCGGTGCTGCGCAGCATCTCCACCGCCAACGAGGCCCGCGACCTCGACGGCATCCGCCGCGCCCTCGGCGAGCGCCGACTCTCCGTCTGGGGCCTCTCGTACGGCACCTACGCGGGGGCCGTCTACTCCACCATGTTCCCCGAGCGGACCGACCGGGTCGTGCTGGACAGCAACGACGACCCGGACCCGTCGCGGGTCGGGCGCGGCTGGCTGGACGCCTTCGGCCGGGGCGTCGAGGACCGCTTCCCGGACTTCGCGACGTGGGCGTCCGCGCCGGACAATCCGGGCCGGGTCGCGGACACCCCCGAGGAGGTCCGCCCGCTCTTCCTCGACCTCGCCGCCCGCCTGGACCGGGCCCCGCTGCCCTGGCCGGGCGCCAACCCGGCGGAGCTGAACGGCAACGTGCTGCGCGAGACCCTGCTGGAGAGCATGAACGCGGACGCCCACTTCCCGGAGCTGGCGGAGCTGATGCTGGCCGGTCTCGGCCGCCGTCCGCTGCCCGCCCCGATGGTGCCGCCGGAGGCGGCGGTGCAGAACACCATCGCCGTCTCGGTCGGGACGCTCTGCAACGACGTCCGGTGGCCCGCCGACCCGGCCGGCTACGCCAAGGCCGTCACCGCGGACCGCGCCGCCCGCCCGCTCACCGCCGGCCTGCCGGTGAACGTGATGCCCTGCGCCTTCTGGCCGTTCGCGCCCGCCGAGCCGCCGGTGCGGGTCACCGACCGGGGCCCGTCCAACGTCCTGCTCGCGCAGAACCTGCGCGACCCCGCGACGCCGTACACCGGCGCGCTCAAGCTGCGTGCGGCGTTCGGGGACCGGGCGCGGATGGTGACGGTGGACTCGGGCGGCCATGGCGTGTACCGGGCCAACGGGAACGCCTGCGGCGACGAGGTGGTGACGGACTACCTGGTCACCGGCCACCGCCCGGCCCGGGACGTCTTCTGCCCGGCCGGCTGAGCGAGTTCGGCCGGGCAGCGCCGGTCGGGCGAGGCCGGACGAGCGGCGCGCGGGGGCAACGGGCCGTGGACGAACGGTCCTTGCCCCGGCGTGCACGCCCGTTCGACCCTCGGGAATGAGTCGAATCCGTCGCGATTTTGTGACAATCCTTCGCCAACACCCGCTCCCCACGGCCTGTTCACGGCCGTAATGTTCGATCTATGTCACCGAAGAGCCGCATACCCGCCGCCTCGGACCCGGGCGACACCTGGGTGCCGCGACCGAGGCGCCGCGAGACCCCGATCGGCATCCTGGGCCACGCGGCCACCTTCCTCGGCTCCAGCGTGCTGGGCGGGGTGCTGCTGGCGGGCCTGATCCTCCCGGCGGCCGGGGCGGTCGGACTCGGCGCGAAGAACGGCGCCGAGGGCTTCGAGAGCATCCCCGACGACTTCAGGACCCCGCCGCTGAGCCAGGCGACGCAGATCTTCGACGCCAACGGCGGCCTGATCGCCAAGGTCTACGAGCGCGACCGCACCGTCATACCCGCCGACCAGATGTCCCCGCTGATCCGCACGGCGCAGGTGGACATCGAGGACGCCCGGTTCTACGAGCACGGCGCCGTCGACCTCAAGGGCATCCTGCGCGCGATCACCAAGAACGCGGAGAGCGGCGCCGCCGTGCAGGGCGCCTCCACCCTGACCCAGCAGTACGTGAAGAACGTCAACGTGGAGAAGGCCGGGGACGACGCGGAGGCGGTGCGCGAGGCGCAGCGCAAGACCCTCGGCCGCAAGATCCAGGAACTCCGGTACGCCATCAAGCTGGAGGAGGACCTGAGCAAGGAGCAGATCCTCACCAACTACCTCAACATCACCTTCTACGGCCACCAGGCCTACGGGATCCAGGCCGCCTCCCAGCGCTACTTCAGCAAGGACGCCAAGGACCTCAGCCTGCCCGAGGCGGCGATGCTCGCCGGGCTGGTGCAGAACCCGTCCCAGTACGACCCGAAGCTGCACCCGGTGGCCGCGCAGAAGCGCCGCGACACCGTCATCGACAAGATGGTGGAGAACAAGCACGTCACCGCGGATCAGGCCAGGGAGGCGAAGGCCGCCCCGCTCGGCCTCAACTACCGGGACCCGCAGAACGGTTGCATCACCGCCAAGGCCGGCATGGGCTTCTTCTGTGACTACGTGCGGCACGTGGTCAAGCAGGACCCGGTGTTCGGCAAGAGCTCGGCCGAGCGCAAGAAGCTGTGGGACACCGGCGGCCTGAACATCTACACCACGCTGGACCCGGACAAGCAGGCCGCCGCCCAGAACGCCGTCTCCACCAGGGTGTACGTCACCGACCCGGTCTCGGCCGCGATGACGATGGTCGAGCCCGGCAGCGGCAAGATCCTGTCGATGGCGCAGACCCGCCCGTACGGCCTGGCCAAGGAGAAGAACGAGACCGTCGTCAACTACAACGTGGACGCGGCGATGGGCGGCGGCATCGGCTTCCAGCCCGGCTCCAACTTCAAGCCGATCGTGGCCGCCGCCGCCCTGGAGGCAGGCCTGTCGCCGACCCAGCGGTACGACTCGCCGAACCGGATGGACTGGCCGACGATGAAGACCTGCGACGGCACCTGGAAGAACCTCAGCAGGGGCAAGAAGGAGGGGACCATCCCCAACGAGAGCGCCGGTGAGGTCGGCCCGTACGAGCTCAAGCAGGCCATGGCGCTCTCCGTGAACACCTACTTCGTGCAGATGGAGCAGGAGATCGGCCTCTGCGCGGTCAAGCAGATGGCCAACAAGCTCGGCATGGAGGGCAAGGCGAACGGCGAGCCGCTCCAGGAGCTGCCCGCGCTCGGCCTCGGCACCCAGGAGGTCAGCCCGCTGACCATGGCCAACGTGTACGCGACCTTCGCCGCCCGGGGCACCTACTGCGCGCCGCTGGCGATCAACCGGATCACCACCGTGGACGGCACCGACGTCCCGGTGCCCCCGGTCCGGTGCTCCCCGGCGATGTCCGAGGACACCGCCGACGTGATCAACAGCGTGCTGCTCGGGGTGACCGAGAAGGGTGGCACGGCGCGCGACCTCGGCCTGGACGACGGCCGCCAGATCGCCGGCAAGACCGGGACGACGGACGAGAAGAAGTCCGCCTGGTTCACCGGCTACACGGGCAACCTGGCGGGCTCGGTCTGGCTGGGCAGCCCGGGCACCAAGGTGCCGATGCGCAACATCCGGATCGGCGGCAAGTACCAGGCCGAGGTCTTCGGCGCCACCGGCCCCGGGCCGATCTGGCAGCAGGCGATGAGCGACGCCGTCCGGAGCATGCCGGAGAAGCCGTTCACCACGGTCCGCATCCCGGACCCGCCCCGGCGCGACGCCAACTGCACCACCTCCAGCGGTTCGCCGGGCTCGGTCACCTGCAGCGGCGCGCCCGCCACCGGGGGCCCGGGGAACACCGGCAGGCCGCGCGACACCGGCCCGACGACCGGCCGCACCGCGCCGTCCGTCCCGCCGGGGGCCACCGACCCGTCGGACCAGTGACCCGTCGGACCAGTGCCCCGTCGGACCGGTGACCCCGACGACCGGTGAACCGCCCGGCCCTGCCTGAGTACCCGTACTCA
>NZ_JBHVET010000489.1:0-6758 GCF_042802135.1 Kitasatospora sp. NPDC057512 | reverse complement strand
GACAGGGCCGGGGGAGTGCGGGGTCGCTGCCGGGTCAGACCCCGGCGGTGGCCGCGCCCTGGGTGGCAGTGCCCCGGGTGGGGGCGGCTTCGGGGGCGGTCTCGGGAGCGGCCTCGGGGGCGTCGGCCGTGGAGCCGTCCGACGCGGGGGCGGGACCGGAGGTCGCACCGTGGGAGTCGACCAGCGTCAGCTCGTCGAACGGCAGCTCGCCGGCCAGCACCCGCCGGGCGCGCTCGGCGTCGATTTCGCCGGTCCAGTGCCCGATCAGCACGGTCGCGACGGCGTTGCCCGCGAAGTTGGTGAGCGCGCGGGCCTCCGACATGAAGCGGTCGATGCCGACGATCAGGCCGACCCCGTCCACCAGCGCGGGCTTGTGCGACTGGAGCCCGCCCGCGAGGGTGGCCAGGCCGGCGCCGGTGACCCCGGCCGCGCCCTTGCTCGCGATCACCATGAAGACCAGCAGCGAGAGCTGTTCGCCGAGCGACATCGGCTTGTCCAGCGCCTCGGAGATGAAGATCGACGACATGGTCAGGTAGATGGCGGTGCCGTCGAGGTTGAAGCTGTAGCCGGTCGGCACGGTGATGCCGACGACCGGGCGGCTGACGCCCAGGTGCTCCATCTTGGCGATCAGGCGGGGCAGCGCGCTCTCGGAGGAGGAGGTGGAGAGGATCAGCAGGAACTCGCGGCCGAGGTACTTCAGCAGCGCGAACACGTTGACCCCGGCGACCAGGCGCAGCAGCGTGCCCAGCACCACGACGACGAACAGCGCGCAGGTGACGTAGAAGCCGATCATGATGACGGCCAGGCTCTTCAGCGCGGCGGTGCCGGTGGCGCCGACCACGGCGGCCATCGCGCCGAAGGCGCCGACCGGTGCGACCCACATGATCATCGACATGACCCGGAAGACCAGCCGCTGCACGTGCTCGATCCCGCGCAGCACCGGCGCGCCGGCCGGGCCCATCGCCTGGAGGGCGAAGCCGGTGAGGAGGGCGACCAGCAGGGTCTGGAGCACCTTGCCCTGGGTCAGGGCGGAGAACAGCGTCTCGGGGATCATCCCGAGCAGGAAGTCGGCGGTCGACTGGGCGCCGCCGGCGGCCGCCTGGGCGTGGCCGGACTTGGCGAGCGCGGCGGTCAGGTGCAGTCCGCCGCCGGGCTCCAGCAGGTTGCCGACGACCATGCCGATGGCCAGCGCGACGGTCGACATGGCGAGGAAGTAGCCGAGGGCGAGGCCGCCGACCTTGCCGACCTTCGCGGCCTTGGTCACCGAGCCGATGCCCAGGACGATGGTGCAGAAGATCACCGGGCTGATCATCATCTTGATCAGGTTGACGAAGCCCGTGCCGATCGGCTTCAGCTCCACGGCGAAACCGGGGGCGGCCAGGCCGACCACCACACCCGCGACCACCGCGGCGATCACGGCGATGTAGAGGTAGTGGGTCCGGTCCTTGCGTCTGGGTCCCGCCGCCGCGGCGGCTCCAGTGATCGACATCTGCGGCTCCCTTGCCGTGCAGTCCTGGTGGCCCCGGGGGGATGGGCCGCTCCGACTATGGGCTCCGAGGTGACGGAGGTCACGTTTGCGTTCATAGAGTTCACGAACGGCGCGGGCGGCCCGGATGTTCGGCGCGGGCCGCCCGGATGTCCGGCCCGCGAACGGTGCGGGCAGGACGGCCCTCGGGGGTGCCCGGGGGCGTGGTGCACACTGGCAGGCATGTCCGAGCGCACCGCCCCCACCGCCCCGCGCCGCCGCTCGCACCGGCCGACGGGCCGCGGTCCCCGGCGGCTGGTCCGCAGCCTGGCCGGGCAGCTGTTCGTCGTCCAGGTGGTGATCGTCGCCGCCGTGGTCGCCGGCGGGGCGGTGCTCGCGTACCTCTTCACCGCCGACCGAACCGAGGACGCCGCCCGCCGCCAGGTCACCGCGGTCGCGCACGCCGTCGCCGACTCGCCGTCCGTCCGGGCCGCCGTCGGTTCCCCCGACCCGACCGCGGCCCTCCAGCCGTACGCCGAGCAGGTGCGGGCCGACACCGGGGTCTCCTTCATCACCGTCATGGACACCGACGGCGTGCGCTGGACCCATCCGCTGCCCGAGCAGATCGGCCGGACCTACCTCGGGCACATCGACCGGGCGCTCGCCGGGCAGACCCACAGCGAGACGTACACCGGCACGCTCGGCCCGTCCGTGCGGGTGGTCACCCCGGTGTGGGACGACCGGCATCAGGTGGTCGCGCTGGTCAGTGCGGGCCTCACGGTGGAGTCGATCTCCGCACAGCTGAGCGGTCCGCTGCTCGCCCTGGTCGGGGTGGCGGTCGCCGCGCTCGCGGCCGGCGGCGTCGGCACCTACCTCGCCAACTCCCGGCTGCGGCGGCACACCCACGGGATGGGGCCGGACCAGCTGAGTCACCTCTACGAGTACCACCAGGCCACCCTGCACGCGGTGCGCGAGGGACTGGTCCTGCTGGACCGCTCGCACCGGGTGGTGCTGTGCAACGACGCCGCCCGTGAACTGCTCGGCCTGACCGGCGACCTGGAAGGTCGACCGGTGGCGGAACTGGGCCTGCCGGAGGCGCTGGTGGCGGCCGTGCTGGGGGAGGAGCCGGTCCGGGACGAGGTGCACCTGACCGCCGAGCGCGTCGTGGTGCTGAACACCTCCACGATCGGCACCGGCCCCGGTCTCGGCCGGGTGGTGACCCTCCGAGATCACACCGAACTTCAGGCGCTCAGTGGGGAGTTGGACTCGGTGCGGTGCTTCACTGAGGCGCTCGGCGCGCAGGCGCACGAAGCCGCCAACCGGTTGCACGCGGTGGTCTCGCTGATCGAACTCGGCCGCCATGAACAGGCGGTGGAGTTCGCCACCGCCGAACTCGAACTCGCCCAGCAGCTCACCGACCGGGTGGTCGCGGCGGTGGGCGAGCCGGTGCTGGCCGCCCTGCTGCTCGGCAAGGCCGCCCAAGCAGCCGAACGGGGCGTGGAGTTGACGCTCACCGAGGACAGTCGGATCGACGACGGGGTGCTGCCGCCCGACCTCTCCGCGCGGGACCTGATCACCGTCCTCGGCAACCTGATCGACAACGCCGTGGACGCCGCCATCGCCGGCGCGGCCGAGAGTCCCGTCCCGCCGGAGGTCACCGTCACGGCGCGGATCGCCGGCGGTCGGGACTGCGTCGGTCGGGACCGCGTCGGCGGCGATAGCGGAGGCCGCGATGGCGGAGGCCGCGATGGCGGAGCGGGTGGTGACGGCGGGGATGGCGGTGACGGCGCCAGGGTGCCCGGCGACTGCCTGCTGCTGCGGGTCGCCGACACCGGCGCGGGGATCGACCCGGGCGCGGTCGAGGACGTCTTCCGGCGGGGCTGGAGCACCAAGCAGGACGGCCGCGGGCACGGGCTCGGGCTGGCGCTGGTCGCCCAGACCGCCCGGCGCAACGGCGGCACCGTCGAGGTCGGACGGGAGCGCGGCGCGGTGCTCACGGTACGGCTGCCGCTGGCCGGACGGCCGGGCGGGCCCGGTGGCGCACCGGGGGAGTCCGTCGACCGGCCCGGTGGGTCCGCCGACCGGCCCGGCGGGTCGACCGGTCGGGAGCAGGAAGGGGTACTGGCGTGAACGGCATCGGCGACACCGCCGCCGCGGCGGGGATCTCCGTCCTGGTGGTCGAGGACGACCCGGTGGCCGCGGCCGCGCACACCCTGTACGTCCGGCGGGAGCCCGGCTTCCACGCCGCCGGGACGGTCCACAGCTGCGCCGACGCGCTGCGCTTCCTGGACCGGGCCCGCGCCGCCGGGACGCCCGTCGACCTCACCCTGCTCGACCTCTACCTGCCGGACGGCCACGGGCTCCAGCTCTGCCGTACGCTGCGCGCGGCCGGTCACAGCACCGATGTCATCGCGGTGACCTCGGCCCGCGACCTCGCGATGGTCCGGCAGGCGGTCTCCGCGGGCGTCGTGCAGTACCTGCTCAAGCCGTTCAGCTCGGCCGCCCTGCACGACCGGCTGCAGCGCTACGCCCGCTACCGCGACAGTCTCGGGCGCACCGGGGAGGCGACCGGACAGGACGAGGTCGACCAGGCGTTCGCCCTGCTCCGTACGCCGGAGCGCAGCACCCTGCCCAAGGGGCTGTGTGCGTCCACCCTGGACACCGTCGCCTCGGTCCTGCGCGAGGCGGCCTCCGGGTTGTCGGCGGCGGCCGCGGGCACGGCGGCCGGGGTCTCGCGGATCACCGCGCGGCGCTACCTGGAGCACCTGGTGGAGACCGGGTGCGCGGTGCGGGAGCCGCAGTACGGGAGCGTCGGGCGGCCGGAGCTCTGCTACCGCTGGAGGAACCGGGCCTGAGGAACCGGGCCTGCGGGGCGGGGTCGGCCGGGTCGGCCGGGGTCGGTCGGTGGGGCCGGGCCGTGACCTTTCCGCGCGACGCTCGTTGGAGGGACCGGGGGAGGTTCACTCGCTCGGGTGGTTCTGGGAACCCGAGGGCATTCCGCCAGGTCAAGGGCAGTAAAGTTAGGCTTACCTAACTTCCCCTGGGGGTTTCTCGTGTCGCTCGCTGCCGTACCCGTCCAGGCCGCCTCCGGAGCCCCGGCCGCCGGTGAAGCCATCCTGCGCCGTCAGCGCGTCCGCGAGTCCGCCGCCAGAACCTACGCCCGCTCCTTCCCGATCGTCCCGGTCCGCGCCCACGGCATGACCGTCGAGGGCGCCGACGGGCGGCGCTACCTGGACTGCCTCTCCGGTGCCGGCACGCTCGCCCTCGGCCACAACCACCCGGTGGTGCTGGAGGCGATCCGCCGCACCCTCGACAGCGGCGCCCCGCTGCACCTGCTCGACCTCGCCACCGCCGAGAAGGACGACTTCACCAGCGCGCTCTTCGAGAGCCTGCCCGCGGAGTTCGCCGCCCGCGCCCGGGTGCACTTCTGCGGACCGGCCGGGACGGACGCGGTCGAGGCCGCGCTCAAGCTGATGCAGACCGCCACCGGCCGCTCCGGCGCGCTCGCCTTCACCGGCGCGTACCACGGCATGACCGCCGGCGCCCTCGCGCTCACCGGCAACGTCGCGGTCAAGGAGCCGCTGCCGAGCGGCGGCGAGGTCGCCCGGCTGCCCTACCCGTACGGCTACCGCTGCCCGTTCGGGGTCGGCGGCGAGGCGGGCGCGGACCTCGCCGCGACGTACGTGGAGCGGCTGCTGGACGACCCCTCGGGCGGTGTGGTCGCGCCCGCCGCGATGATCCTGGAGGCCGTCCAGGGCGAGGGCGGGGTCGTCCCCGCGCCCGACGGCTGGCTGCGCGCGATGCGCCGGATCACCGCCGAGCGCGGCATCCCGCTGATCGTCGACGAGGTGCAGACCGGGGTCGGCCGCACCGGCGCGATGTGGGCGATCGAGCACAGCGGCATCGTCCCGGACGCGATGGTCCTCTCCAAGGCCATCGGCGGCAGCCTGCCGCTCGCCGTCGTCGTCTACCGCGAGGACTACGACGGCTGGCGGCCCGGCGCCCACACCGGCACCTTCCGAGGCAACACCCTCGCCATGGCCGCCGGGGCCGCGACGCTGCGCCACGTCGCGGCGAACGGGCTGGCCGAGCGGGCCGCCGTCGTCGGCGAGCGGATGGCGGCCCGGCTGCGCGAACTCGCGGCCGAACTGCCGGTGATCGGCGACGTGCGCGGCCGGGGGCTGATGCTCGGGGTCGAACTGGTCGACCCGGCGGCCGAGCCCGACGCGTGCGGCGCCCGGCCGGCCGACCCGGCGCTCGCGGTGCGGGTCCGGGAGGCGTGCCTGGCGCGGGGGCTGATCGTCGAGCTCGGCGGGCGCCACGACGCGGTGCTGCGGCTGCTCCCGCCGCTCACCATCACCGACGAGCAGGTGGCGGCGGTGCTGGAGCGGCTGGCGGAGGCGATCGCGGCGGCCTCCACCGGCGGGCCGACGGGCGGATCGGCGGGTGGGCCGACGGGCGGGACGGCGGGTCGTCCGGCACACGGTTCCGCGGGTGCGCCGACGGTGCGGGGGAACCGGTGAGCGGGCCCGGATCCGGCCCCGTCGGGCTCCCCCGGGACGGTGCCGCCACGAACGCCCTGGCGGGCGGCGCGGCCGGGCCGGGCGCGCTCGGACCGCTGCTGGCCACCGTCCTCGACTCCCTGGAGACGGGCACCGCCATGCGCTCCGGACCGGTGCCGGCGGGCAGCCCGGCCGAGATCGCCGCACTCGTCGACGACGCGCTGGCCACCGACGACGGACCCGGCGCGCTCGCCCGGCTCACCCAACTGCTCGCCTACGGCGCCGCCGACCCCGCGGACCCGGCCTGCGCCGCGCACCTGCACTGCCCGCCGCTGGCCGTCGCCGCCGCGGCGGACCTCGCGGTCAGCGCCCTCAACCCCTCCCAGGACTCCTGGGACCAGGCCCCCGCCGCCACCGCGCTGGAGAGCACGCTGCTCGCCGAGATCGCCGGACTGGTCGGCTACGACCCGGAGCGCGCCGCCGGCGTCCTCACCTCCGGCGGCACCGAGTCCAACCTCATGGGGCTGATGCTGGCGCGCGACCAGAAGCTCGACGGCATCGTGGAGTTGGACGGCATCCCGGCCGGCGTCCGGCCGTGCATCCTCGCCTCCGAGGCCGCGCACTTCTCCGTCCAGCGCGCCGCCGCCCTGCTCGGCCTCGGCGAGCGGGCCGTCATCCCCGTCGCGGTCGACCGCGGGCTGCGGATGCGGGAGGACGAACTGGAACGGGCGATGGCCGAGGCCAGCTGGGCCGGACGGACCCCGATCGCCGTGGTCGCCACCGCGGGCACC
>NZ_JBHVET010000488.1:0-6762 GCF_042802135.1 Kitasatospora sp. NPDC057512 | reverse complement strand
CGCTACGTCCACCGGCCCCGGCCGCTGTCGGGTGTCAGGTGCCGGGTGTCAGGTGCCGGGTGCCGGCTCAGCGCCGCCCGGAGCGCCGGTCGCCCCGGCCGCCGTCGCCGCCGCCGGTCAGGCCCGCGCGGCGCAGCGCGTCCGCCATGGCGCTGTTGGCCGGCGCACCGCCGCCGGAGCCGCCGCGGTCACCGCCGCCCTGACCGCCGCCGCGCCGGTCCTGGCCGCCGCGGCCGCCCTGGCCCTGACCCTGGCCGCCCTGGCCGCCCTGGCCGCCGCCGCGGCGCTCCTGGCGCGGCGGGCGGGCCTGGCGGTCACCGCGGTCGCCGCGGTCACCGCCGCGCTCGCGCCCGACCTCGTCGTCCAGCCGCAGGGTCAGCCCGATCCGCTTGCGCGGCACGTCCACCGTGAGCACCCGGACCTTGACGATGTCGCCGGGCTTGACCACCTCGCGCGGGTCCTTGACGAAGTTCCTCGACAGCGCCGAGACGTGCACCAGCCCGTCCTGGTGGACGCCCACGTCCACGAAGGCGCCGAAGGCGGCGACGTTGGTGACCACGCCCTCCAGCACCATGCCGACCTCCAGGTCGCCGATCTTGTCGACGCCCTCCTTGAAGGTCGCGGTGCGGAAGGCCGGGCGCGGGTCGCGGCCCGGCTTGTCCAGCTCGCCGAGGATGTCGGTGACGGTCGGGACGCCGAAGGTGTCGTCCGCGAAGTCCGCCGGGCGCAGCGCCCGCAGCCGCTCGCCGTTGCCGATCAGCTCGCGCAGCTCCCCGCCGGTCGCGGCCAGGATGCGGCGCACCACCGGGTAGGCCTCGGGGTGCACGCTGGAGGCGTCCAGCGGGTCCTCGCCGCCGGGGATGCGCAGGAAGCCCGCGCACTGCTCGAAGGCCTTGGGGCCCAGCCGGGAGACGTCCTTGAGCTGCCGGCGGGTGCGGAACGGGCCGTTGGCGTCGCGGTGCGCGACGATGTTGTCGGCCAGCGTGCCGGTGACCCCGGAGACACGGGTGAGCAGCGGCGCCGAGGCGGTGTTGACGTCCACGCCGACGGCGTTGACGCAGTCCTCGACCACGGCGTCCAGCGAGCGGGACAGCTTCACCTCGCTCAGGTCGTGCTGGTACTGGCCGACGCCGATCGACTTGGGGTCGATCTTGACCAGCTCGGCCAGCGGGTCCTGGAGCCGGCGGGCGATCGAGACCGCGCCGCGGATCGACACGTCCAGGTCCGGCAGCTCCTGCGAGGCGAACGCCGAGGCCGAGTAGACCGAGGCGCCGGCCTCGCTGACCATCGCCTTGGTGAGCTTCAGCTCGGGGTGGCGCGCCAGCAGGTCCTCGGCGAGCTTGTCGGTCTCCCGGGAGGCGGTGCCGTTGCCGATCGCGACCAGGTCGACGTCGTGCTTCTTCGCCAGGGCCGCCAGGGTCGCCAGGGCCGCGTCCCACTTGTTGGCGGGCTGGTGCGGGTAGATCGTGTCGTACGCGACGACCTTGCCGGTGGCGTCCACCACGGCGACCTTCACACCGGTGCGGAAGCCCGGGTCCAGGCCCATGGTGGCGCGGGTGCCGGCCGGGGCGGCGAGCAGCAGGTCGCGCAGGTTGGCGGCGAAGACCCGCACCGCCTCCTCCTCGGCCTCGGCGCGCAGCCGGGCGCGCAGGTCGATGCCGAGCCGGACCAGGACGCGGGTGCGCCAGGCCCAGCGGACCGTGTCGCCGAGCCACCTGTCGGCCGGGCGGCCGCGGTCGGCGATGCCGAAGCGGGCGGCGATCCGCTGCTCGTAGTCGTTCTCGCCGGGCAGGTCGCCCTCGGACTCGCCGTCGTACGGGGAGAGGTCGAGGTCGAGCACCTCCTCCTTCTCACCCCGCAGCATCGCCAGGATGCGGTGCGAGGGGAGCCGGGTGTACGGCTCGGAGAAGTCGAAGTAGTCGGCGAACTTGGCGCCGTCGGCCTCCTTGCCGTCGCGGACCTTCGCCACCAGCCGGCCGCGAGTCCACATCCGCTCGCGCAGCGAACCGACCAGGTCGGCGTCCTCGCCGAAGCGCTCGACCAGGATCGCCCGGGCGCCCTCCAGGGCCGCGGCGCCGTCCGCCACCGACTCGTTGAGGTACTGCGCGGCCAGCGCGGCCGGGTCCTGCCCCGGGTCGGCGAGCAGGGTGTCCGCCAGCGGCTCCAGGCCCGCCTCGCGGGCGATCTGCGCCTTGGTGCGCCGCTTCGGCTTGAACGGCAGGTAGATGTCCTCCAGGCGGGCCTTGGAGTCGGCGGCGAGCACCCGGGCGCGCAGCGCGTCGTCCAGCTTGCCCTGGGCCTCGATCGACTCCAGCACGGCCGCCCTGCGGTCCTCCAGCTCGCGCAGGTAGCGCAGCCGTTCCTCCAGGGCACGCAGCTGGGCGTCGTCGAGGGAGCCGGTGACCTCCTTGCGGTAGCGGGCCACGAAGGGCACGGTCGAGCCGCCGTCGAGCAGATCGACGGCCGCCTTCACCTGCCCCTCGCGGACACCCAGCTCCTCGGCGATCTTCCGCTCGATCGCCTGCTGGGCCTGCCGGGCCACCTGTTCGACTGGCGTGGTCACGAAGCCGGTCACCTTCTCCATCAGTGCTTGCGCCGTACGCCCTGCATTCTGGCAGGTGCCGACGACGCCGACCGGCCGCCCCCGGGACGGCCGGGCGTGGCGCGCGCCTCCCGGTGACGGTCCCCCGGCTCCACCGAGGCTTGAGCGGGGCCCAGTTACGGCTTCCTAGGCTGGCGGGCATGGACACTCTGGATGCCGCCGCCGAGTTGGAGCGGCTCGCCGCCGCCAAGTACCTGCTGTTCACCACGTACCGGAGGAACGGCACTCCGGTCGCCACCCCGGTGTGGGTCGCGCGCGACGGGGACGCGCTGGTCTTCACCACCGTCACCAAGACCGGCAAGGTCAAGCGCCTGCGCAACCGTTCGGACGTGCTGGTCGGGCCGAGCGACATCCGCGGGAACCTGCTCGGCGCCCAGGTGGCGGCCGGCGCGGTGCTCGACCCCGACCGGGCGCCCGCCTACCGGAAGCTGCTGCGGCGCAAGTACGGCCTGCTGTGCGCGGTGGCGCTGACCGCCAACGTGCTGCGCTTCGGCAAGGGCGGCACCATCGGGGTGCGGGTCACCTTCGGGTGACCGTCGGGGCCGGCGCCGGGTGGCCGAAATCGCGCGTTCCGGTTCGAACGACCGCCGGAATGTGAGCAGTTCGGCAATCCGGCTGAACGGCGACGACCGGAGCTGTACGCTGCCGGGCATGTGCGCTGCCACCCGGATCCACCCCGACGGGCCGGTGGTCGACGCGGCCCTGGTGCGGCGGCTGATCGCCGCCCAGTTCCCGCAGTGGGAGCGCCTCCCGGTCACCCCCGCCGCCGCCGGGGCGGACAACGCGATGTTCCGCCTCGGGCCCGAACTCGCCGTCCGGCTGCCCCGGGTGGAGTGGGCCGCCGGGGGCCTTCGGCGGGAGCAGCAGTGGCTCTCCCGGCTGGCCCCGCGGCTGCCGCGGCCCGTCCCGGCGCCGCTCGCGGTCGGCCGGCCCGCCGCCGGCTACCCGTGGGAGTGGTCCGTCCTGCACTGGCTGGACGGCGCCAACCCGGTCGTCCACGCGCTGGCCGCGCCCCAGGCGCTGGCCCGCGACCTGGCCGGCTTCGTCAACGCCCTGCGCGCCGTCGACCCGGCCGGCGCCCCCGTCTCCCAGCGCAGCGTCCCGCTCGCCTCCCGGGACGGCGCCACCCGCGCGGCCATCGCCCAGCTCTCCGGCTCGATCGACACGGAGGCCGCGACCGCCCTGTGGGACAAGGCACTCCGGCTGCCCGACTACGCCGGCCCGCCGGTCTGGATGCACGGCGACCTCACCCCCGGCAACCTGCTGATCACCGACGCCGGCCGGCTCGCCGCCGTCATCGACTTCGCCCTGATGGGCGTCGGCGACCCGACCGCCGACCTGATCGCCGCCTGGAACCTCCTGCCCGCCACCGCCCGCCCCGCCTTCCGCGCCGCCCTCCACGCGGACGAGGCCATGTGGGCCCGCGGCCGCGCCTGGGCTTTCTCCCTCGCCCTGGTGACGATCCCGTACTACCGCCACACCGACCAGGCACTGACCGCCAACGCCCGCCACGTCGTCCGCGAGGTCCTCGCCGACCGCAGCGTGTAGGGCAGTTCCACAGACCTCTCCCCGGCGTCGGCGCGCGTTGCTACAGTGCTTGCGCCGCTTCGCATCTGGGGGGTACCAGGTGGCTCGGAACGTGATCGAAGCCCGCGTGCACAATCGGGTCCTGTGGGTCGGCGGTGACGCCTATCCGCTCCACCAGTTGGCCAGCGCCCGCCAGGTGATCTGGCCGCCGCCGAGCCACTCCGGAGAGGTGCTCCGCTCCCTCCGGCAGTTCCTCTGGCTGGTGCTCGTCGTCGTCGTCCTCGCGTACGTCTGCGTCAAATCGGGGAACGGGATCGTGTCGGAGGGCGTGCCGCTCCTGGCAATGGTGGCCGGCCTCGTCCTCATCGTCCGGAGGCTGCTCCCCCGGCTGCGGCAGGCGCCGCTGTACGGGCTGATGCTGGAAACCTCCAGTTCCTCCACCACCGCCGTGGTGAGCCACGACTCCCGGCAGATCGCCGAACTGATCCAGCTGATCATGACGGCGATCGACAATCCGCGGGCCGACTTCCTGGTGCGGGTCGAGAGCGTGCACATCGGCGACCGCATCACCCAGCACGGCAACCACAACACCGGAAAGCAGGTGCGCAGGTGAGCGGCGACATCCACATCGGCGACTCGGTCACCCAGCACGGCGACCACAACATCGGCATCGTCAAGAACCAGGGCCCGGTGGACCCGCAGGCCGCACTGCGCGAACTCGCCACCGCCGTCAGCCGGTTGCGCGACCAGGTGCCGGCCGAGGACCGTGAGGTGCTGGACGAGTCGCTGGAGGCCATCGGCGACGGCACCGCCGCCGCGCCGTCCGTCCTGCGGCGCGCACTGCGCAACATCTCCGGCGTGGCCTCGCTGATCACGGCAGGGGCGCCGGTGGTGGAGTCCGTCCGCCGGATCCTGGACTCGTTCGACTCCTGACCCCCGAACCCCGCGATCTCCAGACCCGGCCGCCCACGGGCCCGCGATCTCCGGACCGTACGATCCCCCGGCCCGGCGGCGCTTGACGCGCTGGTTAGAGTGCCGCGCATGACCACACGTCACATCGCGTTCGAGGCCCTGCACAA
This sequence comes from Kitasatospora sp. NPDC057512, assembly GCF_042802135.1. Classification (NCBI taxonomy): domain Bacteria; kingdom Bacillati; phylum Actinomycetota; class Actinomycetes; order Kitasatosporales; family Streptomycetaceae; genus Kitasatospora; species Kitasatospora sp. NPDC057512. The sequence continues at coordinate 1,554 of NZ_JBHVET010000488.1, read as the reverse complement.
CTTCCGCGACCTGGGCGGCTACCCGGGCGCCGGCGGGCGGTCCGTCCGGTGGGGGCTGGTGTACCGCTCCGACTCGCTCGGCAAGCTCGGCTCCCCCGCCGACCTGGACCGGCTCCGGGCGCTCGGCGTGCGGACCGTGATCGACCTCCGCTACCCCTGGGAGATCGCCGCCAAGGGCCGTGTGCCCGGGTTCGAGGGCCTGGAGTACCACAACCTCTCGATCGAGCACCGCCCGTACGACCAGGCCGAGATCGACCCGGAGGTCGACCCCTGGCGCCACCTCGCCGACCGCTTCGCCGAGGTCGCCGAGGACGGGGTGAAGGAGATCCGCCAGGCGCTGGACGTGATCACCGCCGCCGAGGCCCCGGTGGTCTTCCACTGCGCCTCCGGCAAGGACCGCACCGGGCTGATCGCCGCCCTGCTGCTCACCCTGCTCGGCGTCGGCGAGGACGACATCGCCGCCGACTTCGCCCTCACCGAGCTCGCCACCGCGCACTTCGTCGCCGAGTGGCACGCCGCCCACCCCGGCCGCACCCTGCGCTGGCCCGGCTACGGGCGCGCCCCGGAGGCCGTCATCCGGCTCACCCTCGCCGACCTCGCCGAACGCCACGGCTCGGTCGGGGCCTACCTCACCGGCGCCCTCGGCATCGACCGCGCGCAGATCGACGCCCTGCGCGCCCGCCTGCTGACCGACTGAGCCCCGCCTCCCCGCACGGGAAGTCGACGCCGTCCGCGCCTGGATGCGCCTGGATGCGCCTGCGCCCCGAACTCGTCGCGCTCGTCCACCGGTTGCGCCGGGAGCACCGGGGCGTGATCGACGAGGCCGGGCTCCCGGGCGTCCTGGCGGAGGTCCGCGCCGCCGTCCCGGAGGCCGACGTCGCCACCGTGCTCCGGGCCGCCTTCGGAGCGGAGGGCGAGCGGCTGCTCCGGGGGCCGGGGGCGCGATAACCCGGTGGCGGCCCGGGGCGGTTGCGAAGGACGATGCACGGCATGACCGACCAACCCGTGCGATGGACCGAGGCGACCGTCTACCCCGACATGTGGGCCGACCCTGACGACGACCCCCGCAACAGCGAGGGCCCGAGCCCGGACGGCGAACTCGCCACCCTCCAGGACTACCTGACGAACTACCGGCTGACCCTGCGGATGAAGTGCGACGGCCTGGCCCCGGAGCAGCTGGCCCGCCGCTCGGTGCCGCCGTCCACGATGTCGCTGCTCGGCCTGGTCCGCCACCTGGCCGAGGTGGAACGGGACTGGCGGAACTGGATCACCGACGGCGAGCCGCTGCCCAAGCTGTACGGGAAGCGGGACGCGGACTTCGACGAGGCCGTCGGCGAGCAGGCCGTGGTGGACGCCGCGTTCCGCGACCTGGAGCGCGAACAGGCCGCGCTGGACGCCGCGCTGGCCGGGTACCAGGACCTGGGCGAGCGGATCGGCAGGGACCGGCTCTCGATCCGGGAGCTACAGGTGCACCGGATCGAGGAGTACGCCCGCCACTGCGGCCACGCCGACCTGCTGCGCGAGTGCGTGGACGGCCGGGTCGGCCAGTAGCGC
>NZ_JBHVET010000487.1:0-6765 GCF_042802135.1 Kitasatospora sp. NPDC057512 | reverse complement strand
GTGGTCGGCGTGGTGCTCGGCACCGCGGTGGTCGCCGTACTGCGGTCGCGGATCGAGCAGTTCGGCGGCGTGCGCTTCGGCCACTTCGCCGTACCGCCGCTGGACCTCCTCGCGATCGCCGGGATCGGCGTGGCCACCGCACTGCTCGCGGCCGCGCTGCCCGCGCTGCAGGCCGCCCGGCGCAGCGTCACCGCCGGGCTGACCGGCCGGGACACCGTCCGCGCCCCCAGCCGCCTGGTCACCTTCGCCGGCCTGGCGCTGCTCGTCCTGGGCGCCGTGCTCGCGATGTACGGCGCGGGCGCGGTGAAGCGCGACCAGCCCGGCGCGGGCGGCTACGACACCCGCACGCTCACCGTGCTCGGCGGCTCGGTGACCGCCGAACTCGGCCTGCTGCTCTGCACCCCGATGCTGGTCGCCCTGATCGGCCGGGCCGCCGGGCGGCTGCCGCTCGGCCCCCGGCTGGCGCTGCGCGACTCCGCCCGGCACCGCTCGCGCACCGCTCCGGCGGTGGCCGCGGTGATGGCCGCGGTGGCCGGGGCCGTCGCCATCGGCGTCTACACCACCAGCACCGAGGCCGAGAACCGGCGCGACTACCGGCCGCAGGCCCCGTACGGCGCCGTCCAGTTGACGAGCCACACCGACGGGCCCCGGCTCGCCGAGGAGCGCGCCGAGCTGGAGAAGCAGCTGTCCGGGCTCGGCCCGCGCGGCGACCTCGGCCAGGTCGAGTACCGCTTCTGCGACAACTGCTCCAGCGTCGTCCAGCTCCAGGGCCCGCCGGAGCGGCGCGGCCTGGGCTCGCCGCCGCACCTGGCCGCCGGTGACGTCACCGTGCTGCACAACCTGTTCGCCGTCCACGACCCGGCCGCCGAACAGGCGCTGGCCGCGGGGAAGCTGCTGGTCTTCGACCGCAAGCTCGTGGGCGCCGACGGCAAGGCCGTGATGATCCTGCGCGGCGGGGGCGGCGCTCCGCTGCAGCCCGGCGAGGTCCCCAAGCCGGACGTCCAGGAGGTCCCGGTCGACGCGGTGCTGGTGGACAACCCCGCCGCCGCCGAGTTCGCCCAGGGCCTGGCGCTGCCCTCCGCGCTGCCCGCGCTCGGGCTCGCCGCCCGGCCGACCGGCTCGGTCTGGCTGCCCGCCACCCCGCCCGACCGCAAGGCGCAGCAGCGCGCCGCCGCGGCCGCCGTCCGGCTGGACCGCTTCGCCACGCTGGAGGTGGAGCGCGGTTACCAGCCCAAGAGCGACGCGCCCACCCTCGCGCTCACCGGCTTCGCCGCACTGGTCGTGCTCGGCGCGGCCGGGATCGCCACCGGCCTGGCGGCCGCCGACTCCCGGCAGGACCAGGCCACCCTGGCCGCGGTCGGCGCGCCGCCGCGGATCCGGCGGAGCATGGCGGGCCTCCAGTGCACCCTGATCGCCCTGCTGGGCGCGCTGCTCGGGGCGGTCAACGGGTTCGTGCCGGCGGTGGGGCTGCTGAAGTCCCGGGCCGGCGGGTTCGGGGCCGAGCCGGCGCTGATCACCGCGCCCTGGGGCGAGCTGCTGCTGATCGTGCTGGTGCTGCCGGTGGTCGCGGGGCTGCTCGCGGCGCTGTTCACCCGGTCCCGCATCCCGCTCGGGCGGCGGCTGTCCTGACGGCTCCGTCGGCCTCGGACACGTCTTGCACACGTGCCGACCACCGGCTGACACCGCTTGGGCACCGCCCGGGCACCAGCCGGTACGCGCCGGGCGTCCGTCCCCATCACCCGGGGGCGGGCGCCCGGCGCTCGCCGTACCATGGGCCGCGATCCGGCGGGCCAAGGGCGTCGGCGTCCGGTTCGGCGAGGGAGTAGAGGGCGGTGCTGCGGGGGTTCGGGGACCTGGAGGCCGAGATCATGGACCGCTTCTGGTCCTGGGACCGGCCCGCCACGGTGCGTGAGGTGGTCGACGACCTCCAGCGGGACCGGGCCGTCGCGTACACCACCGTCACCACGGTCGCGGACATCCTGCACACCAAGGGCTGGCTGCGCCGCGACAAGGTCGGCCGCGCCTGGGTGTACCGGCCGAGCTGCACCCGCGAGGAGTACACCGCCCGGCTGATGCACCGGGCGCTGGAGACCACCCCCGACCGGGCGGGCGCGCTGCTCCGCTTCGTCGACCGGATCAGCGGGGCCGAGGCCTCGGCCCTGCTCGCCGCCCTCGAACATGCGAGGTCCCGGGAGGCCGGGTGATCCTCGCGCCCGGATCCGCCCTGGACCCGTCCCCGGATCCGCCCTGGACCCGTTCCCGGGCACGCCCCCGTGGGCCCGTCGGCGTGGGGGTACCGACGGGCCCCGGGTGGGGGTGGGGGGTGGGGGTTCGTGGGATTTGCCGTGACCTTGACCCGCGCGCCTGAACCCGCGCGGCCGGGCCGGCGTTGGCACCGGTGCCTCGTCGTCAGCGGTGCCGCAGGTACGCCTCCGCCGTCCGGCGCAGCCGGTCGTGCAGCCCGTCGTAGGCGCGCGCCCGGCCGAGCAGGGTCTTCGGCAGCTTGGCGACCATCGTGTAGTTGGTGTCGCAGACGTTCGCCGCCGGGGCCAACCCGGCCTGGCTGACCAGCTGGTAGGCGTCCAGCTGGTCCAGGCCGAGCAGTTCGCCGGTCCAGCCGACCAGGTCGTGCTGGCTGATCCGGAACGCGTCCTCCAGCGGACGGGCGGAGCCGGTGCTGATCAGGAAGTCGTCGTTCTCCAGGCGGGGCCAGGCCGGGCCGCCGCCCTTGACCAGGTCGACGATCACGGTGGTGCGCATCGCCGCCTCGACGGCCGTGCCGCACACCTCGCCCTCGCCCTGGCGGGCGTGGCCGTCGCCGATGGCGAGCAGGCCGCCCTCGACGTTGACCCGGAAGTAGGCGGTGGTGCCGGCCCGCATCTCGGGGGTGTCCAGGTTGCCGCCGTGCGCGCCCGGGGTGATCGAGGCCAGCACCTCGCCGGCCGCCGGGGCGACGCCGACCGTGCCGTGCATCGGGTCGAGCGGCAGGTCCACCGTGAACCCGCTGGTGCGGGCCCGGAAGCGGCAGACGCCCGCCTCGACGTCCAGCTCGTAGACCCAGACCCGTTCCTCCAGCGGCGCGTGCAGCATCGCGGTGGCGTGGGTCGCGGTCAGCGCGCCGAAGTGCGGGAAGGTGCTGGAGACGCCGTACTCCCGGGCCGGGGTGATCTCGACGAAGTGCACCGCGAGGACGTCCCCGGGCTCGGCCCCCGCCACCGCGATCGGACCGGTGACCGGGTTGAGGTAGGGGAAGACGCACACCCGGCTGGGCAGGTCGCCGGTGCCGCGCACCTTGCCGCCGAAGCAGTCCTCGGTGGTCAACTCGACGACGGCGCCCGGCCGGACGGTGACCAGCGGGGCGCGGCCGCCGAAGGTGTAGGCGTAGTCCTCCGGGGTCGGGGACAGCCGGACGGTCTCGGGCAGGCTCACTGCTTCTCCTCGGCGGGGGTGGTGTCGACGCTGTCGACGGCATCGGTGGCGGCGGCCCCGGTCTCGGCGGCCCCGGTCTCGGCGGCCCCGGTCTCGGCGGCCCCGGTCTCGGCGACGGCCAGCCGGGGCCTGCGTCCGGTCGCCACCAGCCCGGCGAGCACGATCCCGCCGACGAGCAGCCAGACGAACCCGAGCCGCTGGGCGGCGATGTTCGCGTTGACCACCACGTACGCGAGGATCGCGAAGCCGAGCGCCGGGGCGATCAGGTGCCGCCAGTAGTCCTTGCTGCGCTTGCGGACCAGGTAGTGGACGACCACGGCGACGTGCAGGACCAGGAAGGTGGTCAGCGCACCGAAGTTGACCAGGGTGCTCAGCAGGGTGATGCCGTCCTCGCGCGAGGCCGTGTAGAGGCCGAGCACCAGCGAGATCCCGGCGGTCAGCAGGGTCGCGTTGACCGGCACCCGGCGGGTGGGGTGGACCCGGGCCAGGAAGGCGGGCAGCTGCCGGTCGCGGGCCATCGCGTACAGCAGCCGGGAGGTGGCCGCCTGGGCGACCAGCGAGTTGGCGAAGCCCCAGGCCACGGCGGTGGAGGCGGCGGTCAGCGTGGCGAGCCAGCCGCCGGCGGCGGTGCGGGCCGCGTCGTAGAAGGCGGTGCCGTCCGGGTCGCCGTCCCGGATCAGCGCGTCGGGGTCGGCGACCAGCAGCGAGGCGACCCAGGTCTGCACGATGAACAGTGTGCCCGCGAGCAGCAGCGCGGCGACCATGGACCGGCCGATGGCCTTGGCGGAGTCCCGGTTCTCCTCCGAGAGGGTGGAGATGCCGTCGAAGCCCAGGAAGCTGAGCACCGCGATCGAGACCGCCCCGAAGGCCAGGCTCCACGAGAAGGTGTGCCCGTTGTACAGCGGCGTGAAGTCGAAGCCCCGGCCCTTGCCGTCGGCCAGGGCGATCACGCCGACCACCACGAACAGGGCCAGCACGACGAGTTCGCCGATCAGCATCGCCTTGTTGACCCGGTTGGTGGTCTCGATGCCCAGGTAGTTGACCACGGTGTTGAGCAGCACGAAGCCGATCAGCCAGAGCCAGACCGGGACCGACGGCACCAGCGAGTTCATCGCGACACCGGCGATCAGGTACAGCAGCCCGGGCACCAGCACGTAGTCGAGCAGGATCATCCAGCCGGACAGGAAGCCGACCGGGGCGGCGATGCCGCGGCCCGCGTAGGTGTAGACCGAGCCGGCCATCGGGAAGGCCCGGGACATCTGGGCGTACGACAGGGCGGTGAACATCATCGCCACCATGCCGAGGACGTAGGCCAGGGCGACCATGCCGCCGGAGCCCTGGAAGACGCCGCCGAAGATGCCGAACGGCGCGATCGGCACCATGAACACCAGCCCGTAGACGAGCAGGTCGGTGAAGCCGAGCGAACGGCGCAGTTCCTGCCGGTAGCCGTAGCTCTCGATGCCCTGGGGTGCGGGTGTGTCGGCCATGGTGCTCTCTCTCCGTGACGACCCAGCGGGGGGTGTGGGGAGACTGTAGAGCCAACTATTTCCAGATGGAAGGGTTTTGCTCCGACATTCCACCTGACGAGAACGGGGTGCCCGGGGTCCGCCTCGGCTACCGGGGCAGGACGGCGAAGCCGAGGCCCTCGGCCCGGGCGAGGTGGATCGGCGCCCGGCCCGCGGCCTCGCGGTGCAGCAGCCGGCCCGCGGCCGCCAGCAGGCCGTCCGGGGCCAGGGCCCGACGGGCCGCCAGGTCGGCGAGCAGGCGCAGGCCCTCGTACAGGCCCACCGCGTAGGCGTCCAGGACCGGCGCCCACGGGCCGCACAGGGCCCGGTGCCGCTCGGCGAGGCTCTGCCGGCGCTCCTCGGCCAGCGTCGCGAAGGAGGGCATCGCCGCGTACAGCGTCCCGGTGTCGTCGCCGCCGAGCGCGAGCAGGCCGTTCTCCTCCAGGGCGCCGGAGAGCCGCACCAGCGTGCGGTCCAGCCCGCTGCGCCGCAGCGCCCGGTTGAAGTGCACCAGGTCGCGCCCGATCAGACTGAGCAGCAGGGCGTCCGCGCGGGCCGAACGCAGCGCGTCCAGCAGCGGGTCGAGCGCCTCCTCGACCGCCCCGAAGGGGACCCGCCGCTCCAGCACCACCCGGGCGCCGGCCCGCGCCGCGAGCCCCTCGGCGGCCCGGTGGACGGAGCGCGGCCAGATGTAGTCGTTGCCGATCAGCGCCCAGCGGCCGATGCGGTGACGATCCGTCAGATCCTGGATGGCCGGGCCGAGTTGACGGAACGGGTCGATGCCGGTGCAGAGCACGCCGGGCAGCCGGGAGCCACCCTCGTGCGGCGGGGTGAAGACGTACGCGAGACGGCCCGCGGCAACGGTCTCGACCGCCCGGTGCACATCGCTGGTGTGGCACCCGGCGAGGGCGTCCAGCGCCCCGGCGTCCAGCAGGCGCCGCACCTCCCCGGCGACCGGGCCCGGCGCGCCGCCGCCGTCCACCAGCACCAGCTCCAGCGGGCGGCCGAGGACCCCGCCGCCCGCGTTGACCTCGTGCGCGGCGAGCAGCGCGCCGTCCAGCGCGGACGGGCCGGTGAGCCCGAGCGGGCCGGACTGCGGCACGACGAGGCCCACCCGGAACGCCGCCCCGTCCCGAGCCGAGTGCAGCGCATCGAGCGGATCGATCAACCTCACCTCGGTGCTCACGGTGCGAGTATCGTCGTACCGCCGATATCGGGAAAGGCCGGAACGGGAGGGTCCGATGACTGCAACTGGTGCCGCACCGGGGGTCGACGGCCGTCCCGGCGATGCCGCCGCCCGGGCCGCGGAACAGGCCGTCGAGCAGGTCGCCGAGCAGGTCGTCGGCGCCGCGGCACAACGCCCGGCCGCCCCGGAGCCGCTGCTGGTCGAGCTGGTCACGCTGGCCCACCGCAGGCTCTCCGGCGGCCTCGCCGCCGCCCTCGCCGAGGAGGACTGCACCGTCGACCAGTGGCGGCTGCTGCGCGTCCTCGCGGACGACCGGGGGCACGCGATGGGCGAACTGGCCCAGGCCCTGCTGATCCCGCAGGCGAGCCTGAGCCGGCTGGTGGACTCGCTGGCCGACTCCGGTTGGGTCTACCGGCGCCAGGACGACCAGGACCGCCGCCGGATCACCGCCCACCTCTCCCGCCAGGGCCGCACCCGGCTGACCCGCCTGGACGCCCTCGCCGCCGCCCACGACGACGCCGTCCGCCGGGCCTGCGGCCTCACCGACCCGGCGCACGTGCTGCGGCGGCTCGCCGCGCTCTGACCGGCCCGCCCCGCCCCCGCGCACAGGGTCGACGACGGCCCCGCGCGGACGACGACGGCCCG